>DMRR01000051.1 GCA_003455275.1 Bacteroidota bacterium
GATGGAACCTGGCAGGGACAACCTTGCTCACCTGCAGTTTATGTTTATTATCTCGACGGTGTTTGCGCCGATGGTTCGCAGATATTGAAGAAGGGGAATGTAACGCTTATTCGTTAATTATTAATTTATTTACAATAAAAGGCTATAAAATATTAGCCTAAATAATATACAAGCTTCCTATAAAATTATTCTGCTTTTACATTTATCAAAAATTATTTTCTTATGATTCGTGAAAAAATCATGAAGATGCCCGGACGGAGAGGAGGGCACTTTGTATGGCGCAACCATGAGATTCTGCGTATCGAAGCGTTCAGTGATGCTGTGTTTGCATTTGCGCTTACTCTTACAATAGTTTCGCTCGAAGTTCCAAAAACATTTCATGAGTTGCTTCAAACAATGACCGGAATGTTTGGCTTTGCTATTTGCTACACTTTCCTGCTATTGATTTGGTATAAACAGTATTTGTTTTTCCGATACTTTGGATTGCGAGATGTCACGACTATACTTTTAAATGCAATTCTCTTGTTTGTGGTTTTGTGTTATGTATATCCATTAAAATTTTTGTTCTCCTTGTTTACCGTTGGAACTCATATTCATGAGGGAGAATTTATTCATCCGTTTTCAAGCATTGAAGAAGTACCTCAATTAATGGTATTGTATTGCTGTGGTTTTATTGCAGTTTATGTCATGCTCTTTTTTTTATACCAACATGCCTGGCGGAAGCGCGACGAACTTTTTTTAAACCGCGTAGAACTTTTTAACCTGAAAACACAAATGCTGAGTAACCTGCTGCTTGCTTTTTTTGGCTTGCTTGCCATTGTTGTTGCATTACAGCTTCCTCCGGAATCCTCTGGCATGGCGGGTTTTACCTTCACATTAATTGGACCGGGTATGAGTGTTTTCTTTTCGCTTCGGCATAAATCGATGAAAAAAATATTGAGCACCGAAGAACTGACTCAACATGCCGAAGCAGTTGAGCGAAGCAAAAAGAAAACTGTAAAGGCAGGAGAGTAATCTATTTCAGAGTTCGAATTTCACCGGAAGATTATAACGCACAAGAGTAGCTTTTCCGTTTTGCTTTCCCGGTTTCCATTTCGGCATATTGCTGATCACGCGCAATGCTTCTTTATCACATTCTGCATTCAAACTTTTCTTTATGTAAGGAAAAAGAATTGTTCCTTGTGAACTGACAATGAAATTTATCACCACAGTTCCCTGAATATTTTTTGACTTTGCGGATGCCGGATATTTAAGGTTCGAAGCCAAATAAGAAAGAAGCGCTTTATCACCGCCCGGAAACTCAGGCATTTCTTCAACAAAAGTCATTGCACCTGAATTATCATTCATACTTTTTGAATCCTTCTTTTCCGAAAATAATTTGTGATAAACTGATTTGGGCAGCGTGTCTTTTTCTACAATCATTTGCCCATGACATTTTCCATCCAGTAATTTAAAAGCAGCGGTATCACCGAGAGCAAGTAACGCACTCCAGTCTTTACAGGCGTTGGCGGGCTCATTCATCTGCCACTGTGTAACTCCGCGGTTCAGATAGGCATTTGTATTGGTGGGATCATTAGCAATTTGATTGGAGAAAAAAGTATTGGCACCTGAGAAATTATTGCTTTTGATTAATGATATCCCTTCATTCTGGGGCGCAGTCGCATCCTGATCATGCATGATTGCATTGATAAGTGAATCTGACTTTGATTTGGTCTGAGAAAATGATTGAAGAGAAAGAATAAGAGTAAAGGCTGCAAGCAGAACTGATTTCATAAAAAATTATTTGTGCTGAAAATTAATTCTTCAAAAACTTCCGGACGGATAAAGTTTTTTTACCGGACTTAATAACCAAAAGATATTCAGACGCAGGAAGTGAAGCAATATCAATTTCAGTTTTATTATTTCCTGAAATACTTTGTTCAAGAATTTTTCTGCCGTTCAAATCATAAACACAAATGTTGTCACACTGAGATTGTTGAAGTGTAACTGATAACTGATTGCTCGCCGGATTCGGAAAAACCTGAATCTGATTTTCGTCCATCACATTTTTAACTGCATCATTGAAAGTTGCGAAGTAGTAAAAGGTTCTTTGCGGAACAGAATCGAATCCGAGACCTACATATGCGCGGGTGTTGAAGGTGAATGCAACCGCACCGCTTCGCGCATAAGACGGGAAAGTGTCAAAAGGAATCCAGTTGTCATTTTGTGCATCGTAAGTGAAAAAATCTTTTTTGTAGTGAAATGTAGAATCATATCCAAGACCTACATAGCCGAAATTCTGCAATGAAAATGCAACAGCTTGTTCGCGCGGTGTTCCGGCAAAATCACTTTTTTGAATCCAGCTATCGGTTGCGGGAGTGTATTCCCAACAATCGTTCAATAGAAACCCTCCATTGCCGCCAACTAAATAATCCTTATTGTTAAGAGTGAATACACATGATTTGCATCGGGCGCTTCCGGGGAAATCAAGTTTTTGATTCCATGAATTGCTCGACGGGTGATAACAGTAAATGTCTTTCTTATATCCGTTAGCATCATATCCAAAACCAACAAAAGCTGAATCAACATTAGCAAATGCAATTGCAGAGTGTCGTGCACTTCCCGGAAGGTCAGCCATCTGAGTCCAATATCCGGTGGCAGGATTGAAACGCCAGAAGTCTTTACTGTAAGTGCTAATGCCGGTTCCGGTTCCGACATATCCATAGCTGCCGATAGAGAATGCAACAGAAGCAGCGCGCGCAAAGCTTCCGAACTCGGGAACCGGTGTCCATTGATTGGTATTTCGATCGAAGCAGTAAAATGTTTTCTTATTGACAAAACCATCGTAGCCCAGACCAACATATGCTTTGTCGCCAATTACAAAAGCGACGGAGGCGGTTCGTCCGATATCAGGAAATTGAGGTGCAGCTATCCAGTCCAATGCTGCCCGGCAGAAATTTATGCTCAGTAACAGAATGGCGATTGTCAGAATTTTTTTTACCACACTAATATTTTTTGTGTAAGAGAATAAGTTGAAGATTTTTTTAACCGAAGAAAATATTCCCCTGAAGAAGTGAAATTCAATTGAACAATTTCTTTTGGTGAAGAAATTGTTGTCAGAAGTTTTCCTTTGATATCATACACTTCCAGAATTTCATCCTGATGATTTGAAATTCCGGTCAGGTGAATTTCACCTCCGCGAGAAATCACATTCGGGTAAACAGAAAAATTATTGAGGGAATAAAATTCAGCATCAACATTTTCAGCAAATGGCTGGTGCCATGTCATGCGCCACAAATCTTTCTTAGTTCCTGTTGCAGCTTTTCCGCAGGAAAGATACGCTGAATTGCCAATAGAAAATGCAACAGCGCTTCTTCTTGCATCACCATCAAACATGTTTACATAATTCCATGAATTGCTATTTGCATCATAACTCCAAAAGTCTCTTTTGTATCCGCCATCAGTTCCTGTTCCGACAAATGCAGTGTTGTTGATTGTAAAAGCTACAGGTGCAATTCGTGAAGTGCCCGGGAAATTTTCTTTCTGAGTCCATGTATTAAGTGCAGGATCAAACTCCCATAAATCATTGTAGTAATAATTCTCATCTTCCCCGCAACAGATATAACATTTGGAATTCATGGCAAATGCAACACCACCGCTTCTTCCATCAAACCACGGAAAATTTGCAATTGCTGACCATGAATTGGCTACAGGGTCGTAGCAATAACATTCGTAGCTGTTGTAACCAAAATCTCTTCCTCCGAAAACATAACCTTTTCCATTGACAGCGGTCGAGGCCGCTTTATAAACCCCAAATCCACTTACGCTTTGAAAGTGTGCAATGGAATCCCAATGATTATTTACAGGGTCATACCGATAAAAATCATTAAGCGTGTTTCCGAACGAAGAAGAATCAGCAATGCCAATGCCGACATATGCAAAATTTCCGATCACAAATGAAGCCGCATCACGACGCGGCATTCCGGGAAGCGATGCAACCTGCGACCAGGAATTTGTAAGTGTATCATATTTCCAAAAATCATTGAGCACCATGTTGACTGAGTCCATGCCTGTACCAATAAACCCAAAACCGCCGATTGAAAAACCAACAGCACGATCTCTTTTGCCATATGGTAAGGAAGCCTTCTTAGTCCAAATCCATTCAGCAGAAACAGAACCAACGATGGAAAAGAAAAAAACGGTAACTAAAAATTTTTTCATACCGCGCATTTGTTATGGAAGAATAATTTTTTCGGTATGAATTCTTTCGCCGGCGACTGAAGCACTCAATAAATAAATTCCTGATGAAATATTTTTTCTGTCGAAAACAAAATCTTCATTAGTTACTTGTTCAGATAAAATTTTTCTTCCACTCAGATCAAACAGTTCAAGTGTGAAAGGATAAATAGATGAATGAATTTTTGCAGAAGTAGTAATAGGATTCGGAGAAAGAATGAATTCAATGTTGCCCAAAATATTTTCGACTCCTGTTGTATCGCTGAATGGAATGTAATTGTAAAACTCCCATACATCTTTCAGGTTGGTTCCATTTGTTCCTGTGCCGCAGTAACCTTTATTGCCGATGTTGAATCCGGGCACATAGTGTCTTCGAGAGCCGGGAAATTCAGGAAGCGAATCCCATGTGTCAGAGTCAGGATTGTATTGAAAAAAATCTTTGAAGTCATTGTAACCATAATCACAACCAATACCCACATAACCTTTATGATTGATTGCAAAACCTGTTGGACCAAATCGTGCTTGTCCGGGAAATGCTGCCTTGCCAATCCACTGATTGAGCGCAGGACTATAAGCAAAGAGAGGACAGGGGAACGCATACGAACCCGCTGTAACATATCCGAGTGTGTCAATTACGAAAGATGCCCCGTACGAAATACTGACTGGGCACATTTGTTTAGGCGTCCAAAGATTTTGAGCAGGATCATATTCGCACCACATACCGGTGTAACCCATTCCTGCATATCCTTTATTGCCAATAGAAAATCCGATTGCACCATCACTGCCTGTTGAAGGATACATTGCGCGTTGTGTCCACACATTCGTAAGCGGGTCGTATTCCCAGAAATCATTCGGGTCAGCATAATTCTGATCAGTGCCGAGTCCGATATATCCTTTGTTGCCTATCGAAAATCCAACCGCACCAAACCTTTGTCCTCCTCCATAATCTGCTTTTTGTGTCCATGAGTTTGACACCGGATCAAATTCCCAAAAGTCAGCATACACAATATTGAAACTGCCGGCATTGATGTGTCCGAGTCCGAGATAGCCCTTGCTTCCTATTGAGAAGCCAACGCTCCGATGACGGGCAATAGGAGGGAACTCTGCTTTCTGAACCCACACAAGAGTTCCTGCAGCGAATGAATTACAAATTGTAAAAACGAAAAATGAAATGAGCGAAAGTTTTTTCATGGTGCTTATTTTATTATTCCGAGACGCTGAAGTTCTTCAGGTGTCACTGAGGGAATTGAGTCGTGCTGAATTTTTCTTATCATAATATCAGCAACCTTTTGTGCATCTTCAGCGGACTTGAATGTTTGATTTCCCTGAATTGCAGGAATGGTAGTTTGATCAATTCTGAAATCACCCGCTTCAATGTGATATGCGAAACCTTTGCTTATATCAGATGAATCAATCATGAACACTCTTGACGAAATTGTTTTCTCTTTTGGCAGTGAATCATGAATCACCACTGAAGTATCAGAGGAAGAATTAACAATTGATGTAGAAGAATTGCAGGAAGATAGCGTCAGAAGGAGGGTAATGTTAACTGTAAGTGAAAATAACTTTAACCCTTTGTGAAATTTCATTTCCGAAAAGTAACCATGAGTTTGAAAAATTCTATAATAAGAATTCAATGGGAAGATGAATTTTGAAAATGTTCTTTCTTGTTCAGAGAAAGGTTACATCAACTGCCTCCGATACATCTGAATCGTATTCTCCAATCCATAATAAAGTGCATCGCAAACAAGAGCGTGACCAATGGAGACCTCTGCCAGGAACGGAATATTTTTTTTCAGGAAGGAAAGATTGTTCAAATCAAGATCGTGACCGGCGTTTACATCCAGACCAATTGACTGAGCATAATTCGCTGACTGAACAAACGGCTCAACAGCTTTTGATTGGTCATAAGAAAAAATGTGCGCATAAGGACCGGTGTATAATTCAATTCGATCTGCGTGGACTGCTTTTGCTCCTTCAATGAATTGTTCGATGGGATTAATGAAAAGTGAAACACGGATTTTGCTCTCGTGCAATTCAGCAATCACATCATTCAGAAAAGTTTTATTCTTGATTGTGTCCCATCCATTATCGCTGGTGAGAACATCAGGAGCATCGGGCACAAGAGTGCATTGGGCGGGTTGGACTTTTAAAACAAGCTCAAGAAAATCTTTTGAAGGGTAACCCTCAATGTTGAATTCAGTTGTCACCACATTTTTCAAATCAAGAACATCATTGTATCGGATGTGTCGTTCATCAGGGCGCGGATGAACTGTAATTCCTTCCGCACCAAACCGCTCGCAGTCTTTTGCTATCTTAATGATGTCAGGATTGTTTCCGCCACGGGCATTGCGCAGTGTTGCAAACTTGTTGATGTTAACTGAGAGTCGTGTGTCGGTCATTCTTCGAAAGTAGTGAGCGGGTTAAAGATTGAAAAGCCGGCATAGATTTTCGTGAGTGATCCACTTCGCTTCTTCCACCCCGCGAAACCAGGTCAACTGCCGCTTTGCATAGTTGCGCGTGTGCTGTTTTATTTTTTCAACTGCTTCCTGCAAAGAATATTTTCCGTCGAAGTATTCGAAAAGCTCTTTGTAGCCAACTGTGTTCAGAGAATTCAGGTTGCGGAATTGTAAAAGCGATTTTGCTTCTTCTTCCAAACCCTGATTCATCATATCATCAACACGATGATTGATTCTGTTGTATAGTTCTTCGCGCTCCACATCCAGCACAAAATATTTCACTTTGAAATTGATTTGCTTCTTGTTCTTTTTTCTGAAAGATGAAAATGGTTTTCCGGTTGTATAACAAACTTCAAGCGCACGAATCATCCGGTGGGGATTTTCTGTATCTGCTTCGGTGTAATAAGCTTC
>DMRR01000052.1:0-308 GCA_003455275.1 Bacteroidota bacterium
CAACAACAACTTCTTTTTTCTCTTCAATAATTTTTTCAGGAACAGAAATTTTGTTTTCGCCTGTATAAAAGTCCTTTCCCTTCGGGGAAGGATTTAGGTTAGGGCTTGGGATTTTCTTCTTCCTGTTTCTTAACCAACTAATGATAGCAGCGAGGAAGAGAAAAAAGAATATGATAAGCAGCAGCATTCCAAGCGCATGATGAAACTGCAACAACACCGAATCCGACGAACCGAAAAAGAATTCTCTCACTGTAAAAACTTGTGCGACGAACTTAAATACAATTTGGAAATGTGGGGATTTGAAAATT
>DMRR01000052.1:680-3881 GCA_003455275.1 Bacteroidota bacterium
GAATGTATTCAAGCCCCTGCCGAATGTATTCGCAGCATTCCCTCTCCTTTGGAGAGGGGCGCCGAAACTGGTGAGGTTTGGTAAAGGATTTAGGATCGGGCTTCTTTCGCTTTTCACTTTTCACCTTTCACCCACAAGCGCGCAACCGCTCTCAGCTTATGTAAATCAGGACGGAAGATTTTTTGTGTTCGATAATTTCGAAGTTGATCAAGCGGATTACCTGCAACCCATTGCTTACAAGATTGGCAGAACCTGCATTCCATTTATTGCGAACACCAAAAATTTCAGAGTGTATTACAATGGAAAAGTGAATGAACTTAATGATGGTTTCACTTCCGATTGCTATGTGAGCAATGACTTAATGTATTTCAAAAACAATGCGACGCTTTATGTTTTCGATAATGGAAAAATTACCAAGCTCGCTGACTACAACAGCAGCTTTGCCTTCGGTGACAGCTTGATTGGCTATACAGACGACCGCGCTTACACTTACAATATTTATTACAGCGGAAAGGTTACTGAACTTGCTCAAAACAGTTTGGAGAACCCGATGAAGATGACTGCTGCGGGCTCAAACATTTTTGCTTTCGTGGATCAGTATGACCAGTTTCGGATTTTTTATCACGGAGAAATTATTGAACAGGAAGACCGGAAACCACAAATGATTCAGGCGGGAAAAGATTTAGTAATCTATCGCGACAACTATGGCGACCTGAAAATTTTTTACTCCGGAGAAACTTATGACATGGGGCAAGCCGCATCATCGTCACTCAAAGTTTCTTTCTGGGCAGGAAATGAAATGGCTGCGTTTATTGACACCGACGGCGAACTGAAAATTTTTTACAAAGGAAAATTAATTGAAACTGGAGTGCGCAATCCGCAATTCATAAAGATGAAGGACAACATGCTCGTGTATGACGACCGCGCGGGAGGTTTCTCTGTTTTTTATAACGGAGTTGAAACTCATCTCGAAAATTTTATTCCCGTGAAAATTGAACTCAGTCAAAGCTCAATGTATTACTTCACCCAGTCGAATGAAATCCGGTTCTACACTTTCGGAAAAATGGTAGAGCTCCCGATTCAAACTTATGACGACATACATCTCGACTACGATGTGCTGCAAGTGAAAACCGGTTTCAATCAGTTTTCATTTTATTATCAGGATAAGAAACTTTAGTGTCAATGCGAATTCAACTCTCTCAGATACTTCACTCCTTCTGCTGAGAGTTTTCGGTAGTTTACCTTGTTGTTCATCACAAAGGCGGCATACTGACAAGTGTCGTTCATCACAAATTCAATATCCAGAGTGGTCTCGTTGTGTGAAGTGAAGCGAAGCACACCATCATAACCGCAATCAGTTTTCGTTGGAACTTCATCAGTGATGTAGCCGGAAATTTTTTCAATCGTGGACTTGGTAGTGATATCAATCGCCGTCGGGTCAGCTGAATTTTTTTCGTGAGAATAGAATTGGATTTTTACTTCATCTGCATTTTCTAAAATTCCATTCAGCCAGAATTGAGTGCAGGAGGAAAGGTGAAAGGTGAAAAGTGAAAAAGCAAAAACCAGAATCACGCTTTGTGTTCTGAACAATTTTTGATTTTTAATTTTTAATATTTGACTTCCCTTAAGCATACAACGGAAACTGCTCCATGAATTTATGGACATCACTGCGAATAGAATCAATGAGCGATTCATTATCTGCATCAAGCAGAATATTATTTATCCATTCGGCAATTTGTTCCATGTGATTTTCTTTCATGCCGCGTGAAGTGATAGCAGCAGTTCCAATTCTTATTCCTGAAGTCACGAAGGGTGACTTATCATCGAACGGAACCATGTTTTTGTTCAGCGTGATTTCAGCGCGCACCAAAGTGTTCTCTGCCTTCTTACCTGAAATATTTTTATTGTGAAGGTCAATGAGCATAAGATGATTGTCGGTTCCGCCGCTCACAATCTGAAACCCGCGACTCGTCATTGCATTCGCAAGTGCCTGTGCGTTCTTAATTATTTGTCCGCAATAATTTTTGTACTCATCGGTGAGCGCTTCGCCAAACGCAACTGCTTTCGATGCAATCACATGTTCGAGCGGACCACCTTGTATTCCCGGAAACACCGCACCATCAATCAGCGAGCTCATCATTCGTGTTTCGCCTTTTGGAGTTTTCAATCCAAATGGATTTTCAAAATCTTTTCCCATCAGAATAATTCCGCCGCGTGGACCGCGCAAAGTTTTATGAGTTGTAGATGTAACGAAATCACAATGCGGCAACGGGTCGCTCAAAAATTTTGTTGCAATTAATCCGGCAGGATGCGCAATGTCCGCCATCAGAAATGCACCAACCTGATTTGCAATTTTTCTGAAGCGAGCAAAATCCCAATCGCGTGAGTAAGCAGAAGCACCGCACACAATTAGTTTTGGTTTTTCAGCAATTGCAATCTTCTCCACCTCATCCATATTGATGCGACCTGTTTCTTTTTCCACTCCGTAAAAAACCGGCTTGTAAAGTTTGCCAGAATAGTTAGCGGCAGAGCCATGAGTGAGATGACCGCCGTGCGCTAAATCCAATCCAAGGATTTTATCGCCCGGCTGAAGGATGGCAAGCATCACTGCTGCATTCGCCTGTGCGCCGCTGTGTGGTTGCACATTCGCATACGCTGCTCCAAAAAGTTGTTTGATTCTGTCAATGGCCAGTTGCTCTACTTCATCCACCACTTCGCAGCCGCCATAATATCGGCGACCGGGATAACCTTCTGCATATTTATTGGTGAGGCAACTTCCCATGGCCTCCATCACTTGCTTGCTTACAAAATTTTCCGAAGCAATCAATTCAATTCCGTGGCGCTGTCTCGCCAGTTCTTTATCAATCAAACTGAAAATCAAATTATCTCTCTGCATAAATTTTTTTTAGCGGGCGTAAATGTAAAAGAGTGAGTGGTGTTATTCGTTTATCGTTTTCAGTTATCAGGAATACAGTTATTAATGACTAGTAATAACAAACAGTCTTAAAAAAATTACTCATAATTTCGAATCAGGCGGTTGAAATGAATCAACTGGCTCTGATGATTGAGATTGGGTTGTGTTTTTTCTTCGTTCGGTCATAAAAACCACTAAGGAAATTCCGGCAGTGAATCCTGAAAGAATTAACGCAAGCCAGTACCCCGCCTGAAATTTTATGGAGGTCACGCTTCCTATAAACGGAC
>DMRR01000274.1 GCA_003455275.1 Bacteroidota bacterium
TTTTATGGCGGCGACAGTCTGGATGCCATGAGGCGGTTGAAATTATCCCATCACGGCTATCTTGTTGCGAGTGGCTATTCAAGAAGCTTGAATTTTCCTATGGTAAATCCGGTTGACGCAACAAATAATGGAAGTGCCGATGCGATTGTTATGAAGCTGGATATGGCCACCGGTTATCTTTTGAAGAGCACATATCTTGGCGGATCAGCTTATGATGAACCCGTTGGAATTTCATTAGATCAGAACGGAAATATTTTTGTTGTAGGAACGACTGAAAGCAATAATTTTCCTTTAGCCAATCCATATCAAAATATTCTGAAGGGAACGAGTGATATCTTTCTTACAAAACTTAAACCCGACTTTACGCTTGATTGGTCAACCTATTTTGGCTGTACGAAAAGTGATGATGGCAATGCAATAGCGGTTGACTCATTTGGAAATTGTGTTATAACTGGAACTACATCAAAAAATAATTACCCGACACTTAATGCATGGCAACCTGTGTTTAAATTTCCTTCTGATGCTGTGATTTCGAAATTTAATTCAACAGGAGGATTGATGTGGTCAACTTATGCCGGTGGTTCAGGTTCTGAAGAAGGAGTAGCCGTTGCATTTGATAAATATGGAAATGTTTTGGCAACCGGGTACACAATGAGTTCAACATTTCCGGTTTTGAATCCTTTACAACAAAATTTATCAGGAACGAAGGATGCATTTGTTATTCGACTGAATAAATATGGAGCCGGACTCATTTCCACATACTATGGCGGAAGCGGAAGCGAAAGCGCACGGGCAATTGCAGTTGACAAAGTAGGATCAGTTTATGTTATAGGTTCAACCAGTAGCTATGATTTGTATCTAAAAAATCCAATTCAATCTGCTAACGGAACCCTTGCAGATAACGGAAGCGATGCGTTTATCTTAAAGATGAATTATGCAATGGTCAGCAAACCAATCATAACTGTTACTGGCGGAAATCCAAAATGCTATCTAACTGATTCAGTAAAGCTCACCAGCAATATTCCCTATGGAAATCTTTGGAGCACCGGTTCGTTAGATTCTTCAATCAATACGAATTTGACCGGAACATTTTATGTGACTCAAACCGATTCAACAGGCCTGGGCATATCATCAGATAATATTTCAATAACAAATAATCCTGTTGCTTACTTTTCATTTGATTCAACTTCAAAAGTTATTTGTTACGGAAATGCAGATACACTGACAGCGCCTTTTATGGCCGGGGTAAATTATCAATGGACAGGCCCTGTAGGTTTTACATCTAATATTCAAAATCCAATTTTGAGTGATTTGAATGAAGTCAATATGGGTGTTTATCAGTGTGTGGCACTTAATGGAAACTGTTCGCGGGTTATAAAAAAAATTAATCTGCTTGCGCTTGCCAATATTCAAGAGCCAACCAACACAACATATAGCGGAGAAGTATGTACCGGAAATTCTTTTACACTATTAACTGATTTCAAACCCGGAATGCAGTATAACTGGTCAGGACCAAATGGTTGGACTTCAAATCTGCAAAACCCAACCATTACAAACGCTCAATCCAATTCTGCAGGAGTTTATTCGTTATTTCTTTCTTCTATGAATTGCCAAAGCAATTCTCAATCTGTTCAGGTAATTGTTGATACTCCTCCGGTATCTGATGCAGGTCAGGACTTATATGTATGCAATGGAACCAACGCTGTAACTATGGATGCAACAAATCCTGCGGCAGGACTGGGAAGTTGGACCTATTCAGGAACAACTCAGCTTCACATCGTTTCACCTAATGATCCCAACTCGCAAATTACAAATATTTCTTCAGCCACTAATCAGTTGAAATGGACAGTTAGTAATGGCACCTGTACTCCGGCGCAAGACATTGCAATAATTAAATATACATCGAGCCCAAATTTTGGTTGCATAAAACCTGTAAATCTTTACAGTGTTGTAAACGGAAACAGTGTAACTCTAACCTGGTCAAACTGCACGATTGCGGATCAGTATTATGTCCGATACATTTTAGGCTCGGTATCGAAGAAGAAGTACACCACAGCTCACGGAACTATTATTAATAACCTGGCACCCGGAACCTATTACTGGAATGTTAAACCTAAATGCAGTGGAGTGTGGACCAGCCAATGGTCAGTTACAAAATCATTTACCATTCTTCCGCCAAGAGATGAAGATGAAACAGAATCTTCAAGCGAGAATTTGGGAAGTCAGCTTTCAATCTTTCCCAATCCCGCAAATGATTTGATAAGTATTTCATTTGATGTTCAGCACGAATCAAATTATCAGTTTAAAGTATTTGACCTTTCCGGAAAAGAAATTATTTCGATGAATAAACATTTTGAAGAAGGTGAGTGGATTGAACCACTTTACATTTCACAGCTCAGTTCAGGAATGTATATATTCTGTTTGAAGAGTGAAGATGGAACATTCATTACGCGAAAATTCATTAAGCTGTAATCACAGAACTTCAGCAACGACAAAAGTGCTTCCGCCAATAAAAATTAAATCTTTGACGGAAGCATTTTTTTTTGCGGCTTCATAAGCAAGATTTACTGATGAAAATTTTTTGCCGGTAAGCCCAAAATTTTTTGCATCGCTCAATAAAATTTTTTCATCTAATCCTCTCGGCAAATCAGGTTTACAGAAATAGTATGTAAAGTTTTTCGGGAGCAGTTTCAGAATTTTAATTCGGTCTTTATCACTCACCATCCCGAAAACAAAATGAACTTTATCTTTTTTCAGCGATCGAATTTGTGAAAGTGTTATTCGGATTCCGGCTTCGTTGTGCCCGACATCAGCAATGGTAAGAGGCGCAGAATTCAAAACCTCCCATCTTCCGCGCAGTCCTGTTTTTGATTTTACATTTTGCAAACCATCTGCAAGATCTGAATCAGAAATTCTGAATTTCTTTTTTCGCAATTTATCAATTGATGTAAGAATGGTGAGCAGATTTTTCTGCTGATAAATTCCTGTTAAATCAAGCTTGAAATCTTTCTTTTTCTTTCCGGCAATCACAGAGATGATCTGAGTGTTATTACTCACAATTGAATTTGTGATAAAATATTTTTCGCTGGCAAAGGCGATTTTGCTTTTCATCAGTGCCGCTTTTTGTTCAAACACTTTTTGCGTCAGCGGATTTTTTTCTCCGATCACCACAGGAACATTGCTTTTAATTATTCCAGCTTTTTCTGCTGCAATTTTCTTGAGCGTTTTACCAAGTAGTTCTTTATGATCAAAAGAAATATTGGTGATGATGGAAAGAACCGGAGTAATAACATTGGTTGAATCGAGCCTTCCGCCAAGTCCGGTTTCAATCACAGCGATGTCTACATTTTCTTCTGCAAAAAAATTAAATGCAAGTCCAACGGTCCATTCAAAGAACGAAGGTTTTATTTTTTCAAACTGTGTTGAATATTTTTTTACAAATGCAATTACATTTTTTTCAGGAATCATTTTGCCATTGATTCTGATTCGCTCCCTGAAATCTTTTAGGTGAGGAGAAGTGTAAAGTCCTGTTTTGTATCCCGCTGTTTGAAGAATGGCAGCGAGCGAATGTGATACTGAACCTTTGCCATTTGTTCCGGCAATATGAATGCTCTTGAATTTATTGTGTGGATTGCCGAGCAGTTTGCAAATCGCAATGGTGTTATTCAAATCTGCTTTGTACGCTGCCGCACCGATGCGATGAAACATCGGAAGCTGCGAATACAAGTAGTCAAGTGTCTGAGAATAATTCATTCAAGCAGCAATAATAATTTTCGCAAAAAAGGTTGTTCAAATAGTTTTTCAATAATTAGCATGTTGGGATTTGTTTTGATTTCCAAATGGATTTTTTTTTTCAATGATGAGTTTCGCAGAGAAGATTAACAGGTGTTCTGATTCTTCTATTAATGATTGGTCTATTTTTTAGATTTCCTTGTATCTGAAATCAAGAAAAAAATTTTCATATGTGACCGCGCGTATTACCCCGCCACAAAAAGTTTCTTTCTCTATGATGGTAACTTCTTTCCCTGCTTTCAACAATGAGTATGCAGCAGATAATCCTCCTGCACCTGCACCAAGAACCAGAATTTCAGTTTTCATTCTTGGATATTATTTCATCCCGAAAATTTTCATCCACGC
The DNA here is from genome assembly GCA_003455275.1 of Bacteroidota bacterium. GTDB lineage: Bacteria > Bacteroidota > Bacteroidia > Chitinophagales > UBA10324 > CAXBPY01. The sequence continues at coordinate 4,138 of DMRR01000274.1, forward strand.
AGCGAAACTGACAAACTTCAGTGTCCTGTAATTCTCCGGCTTGGATGGATTATGGAAAAGTTTATCAAAATTTTTCAACAACAAATTCACATTGATAAAATCACTCAGCTCAGCAGTAAAGTAAGACCTGAATTGTTCGCGTGATTCACTCATCCATTTATTATTCGGACTTGCAAATCCCATTTTGTCATGACGATTGTAAATCGCTTTCGGAATAATATCCTTTACGGACTCACGAAGCAGATGCTTGCTTCTTGCATTCCTGATTTTGTATGTGCCGGCAATGCTGAATACATATTCTATCAGGGGAACATCATCAGCAAAGGGAGTTCGTGATTCAACAGAATGAATCATTCCATTCCTGTCTTCGCGAAGCAAAAGTTCTTTCAGATAATTTCCGTTGAAATCATTTTGAAGTGTTTCATTCAGGGAAGAAGTAAATATTTTTTGTTCCCATCGGTCACGATACTGCCGAAGCAAATCGGGATTTACATTTTTCAGTTCTGTGAAGAATATTTTTTTCAGCGAAAGAGATTTGCCCTGTTCCACTCTTCGTTTGAGACGAAGCCGCGTCAGGAAATTTTTACCGTTAAGTTGTTCAAAATATTTTTTCTCTTCTGAGTATTCTTTTTGCTGAGAGTTGCTTTTGTATTCATTGAGCAGGCTTAACTCATATTGTTTATATCCACCGAATAATTCATCGCCACCCTGGCCATCTAATAAAACTTTTACTCCGGATTCTTTTGCCAATTGCATGACTCTATAGTGTGCATAAGAACTCGTAGACCAGATAGGAACATCATGGGCATATATCAGTTTCTCAAAGTCGGCCGCAAAATCTTTTTGAGTAGGAAAAACACGATGCCATTTTGTTTTTGTTTTATC
>DMRR01000105.1 GCA_003455275.1 Bacteroidota bacterium
GAAAAACACTCTACTTCGCCAGTACCCGCGATGGCGGCTTTGGAGGCAGCGATATATGGATGACGCAAAAGGATTCTTCCGGACACTGGACAAATCCTGTGAATGTTGGAAAACCAATCAACACTTACTTTGATGAACAAACTCCTTTCATTCACCCCGACGGACAAACACTTTACTTCAGCAGTTATGGTCATCCGGGAATGGGAAGCGCCGATATTTTTCTCAGCAGAAAAGATGCAAATGGAAAATGGAGTGAGCCGCAGAATCTTGGTTATCCAATCAACACAAAAGATGCTGAAGGAAGTTTTTATGTAAGCACTGACGGAAAGCACGCTTACTTCGCAAGTGATTTGAAAAAGCAAACCGATGACTATGATTTGTATTATTTCAATTTGCCCAATGAGCTGAAACCATTGCCTGTCAACTATCTGAAAGGAATCATTACCAATGCTGAGTCAGGAGAAAAAATTTCTGCCGATGTTCAGTTGATTGATCTTGCTTCAGGAAATGTGATGAATAGTTTTTCTTCTGATCCTGCGAGTGGCTATTATTTAATTTCAATTCCTTCCGGAAAAAATTATGCGCTCAATGTTTCGAAGAAGGGATTTCTTTTTCATTCAGAAAATTTTTCGCTTGCTGATCACAATCCATCTGAGCCTTATGAGTTGAACATAAAACTTCAGCCAATGAAAACCGGAGAGAGTGTGGTGCTGAAAAATATTTTTTTCGAAACAGGTTCTGCTGAATTGAAAAAAGAATCTACGGTTGAGTTGGACAAACTGATTTCACTTCTCAAAGAAAACCCAACGATGAAAATTGAAATCGGTGGACACACTGATAATGTAGGAAGTGATAATGACAATCTCGCGCTCTCTGAAAATCGCGCGAAGTCGGTGTATGATTACCTGATTAAAGTTGGGGTTGGAGCAGCGCGATTGAGTTTCAAAGGATATGGCGAAACAAAACCAATTGCGACTAACGATACCGAAGAAGGTCGCGCACAAAACCGCAGAACTGAATTCACGGTGGTATCAACTCAGTGATTTTTGAAATTCAGGTATCTTCATTTTCATATTGTCAGCGAAGCAATGAATGCCATTCGACAATTTAATAAAATGAATAAATTACCAAATCATCAAATTGATGTTTGGCATTATTTTCGGCAACCGCTCAAAAAAAACTTTATGAAAAATAAAATACTGATTGCATTCATTTTCACTTTTCACTTTTCACCTTTCATTTCTTTCGCTCAAAAACAATTGACAGGAGAAAAAAGATTAAAAGCAGTTTCAGCAAAACCTGTTGTTTTTCTTGACGACACAGTTTACAGCAATGCAAAACCCTACTGCCTGATGAAGGAAATAAAAGTTAACGATTATCACCCGGATTACAGTGTAAAAAACCTTCGTGGCGAGGAACTGATCTATATAAAATGGGATACAAAATCCGGGGTAATGGGTGCATATATGCTGAAGTTTAACAAGGATGGAAAAACTGCTAAACTCAAAACCACAGAAGAAGATGATCTGCCGGAATTAATTGTGAATAATGATTTGATCGTAAATAATGATGTGCCGGAAGATCGCGAGAAAAATTTTATCGGCAGCAATGGCGGTTCAGTAGAAGGAACAAAAACAAATAATACCAGTAACTCTGCAATTATTGTGGCTGATAAATGGATCACGCAAGACCTGATGAAGATTGGATCATGGGCACTTGTGAATACTTATTACCAGGATAAAAAATTGTATCATGAAACCGATTGGTTCGATAAAGGCGGAACCAAGGTTGCGAATGCAAAATATTTATACGAAGATCCTGATATTGCAATGGTGCTTACCTATTCTGATAATAAAACGACGCAGTTAACAGTTGGTCCTGGTAAAAGTGCAAAGACGGTGATTGCCACCTACCTGAGGCAGAATGGTTATCTGTAGTCTGCTTTGAAAATTATTCTTGAGTCGCTGTGATTTATCGCAGCGACTTTTTTTTATTTCTTTCTGACACTAAGAAGTAGCGAAGCCCATCCAATAATAAAACATACTCCTCCCAGCGGAGTAATTGGTCCAAGCCATTTGTAATTTTCCAAACCAATGATATCCCGAATACTCAGGATATAAATAGAGCCGCAAAAAAAAATTATCCCGGCTGTGAAAAAAATTGCCGCCCATTTGGTAAACCGGTTTTGAAAATCTTTTATCAGAATACCGAGAAGCAACAAGGCAAGTGCATGATAAAACTGATATCGCACTCCGGTTTCAAAACTCAGTAACAGTTCAGGAGAAATTTTTTCTTTCAAAGTGTGAGCGCCAAACGCGCCCAGGATAACCGCCAGCGAAGCAAACACACAAGCAGTAGTCAAAATTGTTCGTTGATTTTTCATCTGTTGATTTAACTAAAATGAGAGGGAAAAGTGTGAATCTACATTCGCCCGCAAATATGGTTAACAAACGAATGATCAAGTGGGCTGCAACTATTGCTGTGCTCATTGTTATTGTCATTATCGCCCTGAAAATTTTTAACCGATATGCTCCTTCAGGCAGAAATGCACTGTTGAAGAAAGCAGTTCCCGGTAACTCAGCATTTTTCTTTGAAATAAGAAATGCCGGTAAGCTGAGTGATGTCATCAGCAAACTGAGTTATACTGTCAATTTTTCGAAACTACCGGTGATGCAAAAACTCACGCAGTATTTTGAAACATTAAAACCGCTTACTGATAAAAATGATGACTGGAAGAATACTCTTTTTAACCACACAATAATTTCTTCCTTTCAAATGGTGGGTGAAAACAATTTTGATTTGATATTGCTTCTTGATTTTTCAAATAGTGGCGAACCTGATTTTGAAAAACAATTGAAAGATCTTCATCTGGAATTTGAACCCCGGACTTTCAGAGGCGAAACCATTTATGAAATCAATTTTCAATCGGTTCATTTATCAGTCGGCTTTCTTAATAAAGTTTGCATGATCAGTTCTACTGCTTCTTTAACTGAAGATGCAATGTCGCAGATGCTTGGACGAAGCAGTATCACCGCATCAAAATCTTTTGCGGATTTAAGCAGTCATCTTTCAGATAATTTCGAAGCAACATTGTTTATCAATTACAGCAACCTTGCTGATTTCATTGTCGGGTACAGTCAACCAGATTCAAATGATTATTCTTCTGGAATAAGCGGATTTGCCGAGTGGTCAGCCTTCGATTTTGATTTTACAAAAAATGGAATCGGAGTGAGCGGTATTACAACCTCATCACAAACTAGCAGCTGGTTAAATCAGTTTGATGAAACAGCCAGACTCAATTCTTCACTTCCTGATTTTATTCCGGACAATGCAGCCTGGGTAGCTTCTGTTCCGCTGACATCAAATTCGGTTTTTGATAAATTGAATTCTTCTCTTCAGTCCGATCCTGATTTCAGAAGATACATTAAACCCTGGCTGGGGAATGAGATTGACTTTGTGCTAACTGAACCTGTAAGCGAGAATCTATCTGCGCAATCCTTCTTGCTATTCAATGGTATTGATTCAGCAAAAGCAATAAAGATTCTGGCCAACTGGTCGCTGATAAAATCAGGCGGCGACAGTTCAGTGATTTCTTCATATAAAAATTATTCCATCCTTCAGCTGAAAATTGGCGATGATTTCAGAAAATATTTTCCTGACAAACTGATTCATGTTACAAACCCGTTTTGCTGCATTATGAACCATACACTTCTGACAGCAAACTCAATCGGGCAATTAAAACTTTACATTGATAAACTCCTAGACAAGAACACGGTTTCAAAAACTGATTTCGAAAAAAGTTCTTTTGCCAATAGTCAATATTCGCTTTGGTTTAACCCTTCGCGTCTCAAAGATTTTCTTTCATCAGTTGCTTCTGATAACCTCAAACAAAATTTCAATTCTCTTTTTGAAATGGTCCGCAGTTGTAACTCAGTAGCCATTCCTTTTATCATGAAAGAAAATTATTATGAATCGAAAGGGTGGATTTCTTTTTCTGATAAAGAAAATACCGGCGAAGGTTACGCCTGGAAAACAATTCTGGACACTTCGGCAGTTCTCGCGCCGCAAGTGCTCGTTAACAGCACCGGAAATAAAATTGTAATGACACAAGATGCACACGATGTGCTCTACTGTCTGAATAAAGGAGGCGATATTCTGTGGAAGCGTAAACTGGATTCTAAAGTGATGAGTGAAATCTTTCAATTAGATCTTTACCATAACGGAGAACAGCAATATGTGCTCAACACATCGGGCGGAATTTATTTGTTTGATGAGGAAGGAAAGGACATAAACAATTTCCCCATTCGATTGGCAGCACCAGCTACATCGCCGCTCAGTTTGATTGACTTTGATGGCAAACAACAATTCAAATTATTTGTGGCCTGCAGCAACGGAAGCATTTATGGATTTGAAAAAACTGGAAGGCCGCTTGGAGGTTGGAATCCGAATTCAGGAAATGGAAATATTGAAATGCCGGTTCAGTTTTTCCATTCCGGGAAAACAGAATTTCTGGCAGCTGTTGATGTAAGCGGAAAGCTACTCTTGTTCGATAGAAATGGAAAACGGGTAGCGAAAGAAATAAAAACCGGATTGGAAATATCTGCTCCCGTAATTCTGGGAAAGAAGAATCAATTACTGGCGATCGATAGTACCGGAAAAATATTTGAACTGTCGTCGGAGGGCAAGCAAAAACAATATTCACTGATTGGAGAAAATGCAATTGCAGCACAAATGTTTACCAATGACAGCAGTGATGTAATTATAGAACTGCTTTCAGGGAACAAACTATTGCAGTTTAAAAATGACAGTTCGCAGGTCTTCAGTTTCGATTTCAATGACAACAATATTTCAACCTTCCATTTGTTAACCTGGAATTTATCGGGTGAAAAATTTACTTTACTGTCAGATGAATCCGGACAAAAAATTTATTTAATAAATACAGAAGGAAAATTACTGACTGGATTTCCGAAACAAGGAACACAATTGAGCGCACTCACCGACCTTTTTGGAAATGGAAATGCCACGCTGATCACTGTCCGGAATTCAAATGAAATTATAGCTTACCAGATTGAATTATCTGAAGAGTAAAATATGTTTAAATGAATTGCTTCCCGAAGGAAGATTCAACAATACATTTGAGCCCTCAACCGAACGGAAAAAATTTAATGTCATCAACCACCAAAGACTCCATTGCAACATTGGAGCAAGCAACACAACTTGGTTTGCTTGAAGAAGAATTTGAAAAAATAAAAAAGATTTTAAGACGCACTCCGAACTTCACTGAACTCAGTATTTATTCAGTGATGTGGAGCGAACATTGCTCATACAAAAATTCAATCAGGCTTTTAAAAACGCTTCCGCGTGATGGGGCACACTTACTTGCAAAGGCAGGAGAAGAAAATGCAGGACTGGTTGATATTGGAAATGGACTGGCGTGCGCATTTAAAATTGAATCACACAATCACCCATCTGCAATAGAACCTTATCAGGGAGCAGCAACCGGTGTTGGCGGAATTCACCGCGATATTTTCACTATGGGTGCAAGACCGGTCGCCGCATTGAATTCCCTTCGATTCGGAAATCTGAAAGAAGAAAAAACCAAACACTTACTTCGTGGAGTCGTGAA
>DMRR01000098.1:0-218 GCA_003455275.1 Bacteroidota bacterium
TTCTTTTCCTGTTTCACTCCTTCGTTCAGTTGAGAAATTATTTCGGGAGAAAAAGATTTTGCGATTGCGTCAGCAATGGAATTTGAATCCGGCGGAACTACGAATCCACTCTTTCCATCGGCGACAATTTCTGCAAGCCCTCCAACATTCGTCACCACCATAGGCACATCAAACTGATAAGCGACTTGGGTAACTCCGCTCTGCGTAGCGTGACGATA
>DMRR01000098.1:526-5467 GCA_003455275.1 Bacteroidota bacterium
CGGAGAAATAGTATTTTACTTTTTCATTCAGAATAAAATCAGTGGCGAGCACAACACGCTCTTTCAGGTTTAGTTTTTCAATTTGTTCTAAGTAGGGTTTGCTGTCTTCATAAAACTCTCCGGCGATAATCAGTTTGAGCGGAAGATTTTTTATCCGCTCATCATTCATTGCATCGAGCAACAAATCGAGTCCCTTGTATTTGCGGATGAAACCAAAAAATAAAATGTAACTGAAATCAGGAGATAGATTCAATTTCTTCAATGCAATTTCTTTCGAAACTTTTTCTCCGAAATTATCATAGAGCGGATGCGGCTGCAGCACGGAAGGTTTTGTGGTGTTAAACTTCTTCAAATCATCTTTCACGCTTGAACTCATGCTGATGAATGCATCTACAGGCTTCACGAAATATTTTGTGAATGCCGTGTCGCCAAATCTTTTTTCGTGAGGAATAATGTTGTCGAGGATCGAAATAACTTTTGTGTGACGGTTCTTTTTGGCTCTGCGCAGAATGGTGCCGAAACAAGGACCCATGAACGGCAACCAGAATTTCACAATGATTAAATCCGGTTTTAGTTTCTTCAATTCATTCCCGACAGAAATCCAATTGAGCGGATTGATTGAATTTACTTTCGTCACAATCTTCAAATCTTGTGGCGCTGTATCACTACTGAATTGTGACTTCCCCGGAAAGAGAAATGATGGATACTGCAAACTGAAACTGTAAATCATCACTTCATGACCTGCATCCTGCAATGCTTTAGCGAGTCGTTCATTGTATGTAGCAAGTCCGCCACGCAACGGATGCGCAGAACCCAGTAATACAATGTTGAGCTTTTGCATGAGAGATTGTTATCAGTTATTCGTGTGCAACTTTTTCATTCATGAATATTCTTCACTATCAAAATTTTAAAATCAATATTGAAGTTTACTAATAACGGATAACAAGTAACGAATAACCACTACGCAAACATTTTAATGTAACACCGCTTCCGCTTGTGCTGAATGTGTTCGTAGTTCTGCCAAACCTGAATTGCTTTTTGATTGGTCTCGATGATACCGGTTGTCTCCGCATACTTCACTCCTTTCGCAATCATGGTTTGTTGCAACTCGGTAATCAGGAGCGCCGGAACTCCCTGCCCCTGATACTTTGGATGAATGCCGGTGAGAAGCAAATCAACCACGGAAGGATTTTTCAGCGCCTTCATCAAGTGCCACCAACCGAAAGGCAATAGTTTTCCTTTTGCTTTTTGCATTGCTTCACTGAGCGAAGGCAAACCAATTATGAATCCAACTACCTCTCCATCTTTTTCAATCACCTTTATGAATTCAGGATTCAACATGTTGAAATATTTCTTGATGTAGAATTGAATCATATCATCACTCAGCGCCACCATGCTGAACAAATCAGCGAAAGCAGTATTGAGCAGATCGAAAATTTTTTTCGAGTAAGGAACCATCTCACTCTTGTTTTTGAAAGTAATGACCTTCAAACCGAAGCGCTGCTTGATTACTTCATTCAATCGCATTGCCTTCTCAGGAACTGCCTGAATAGTCAAACGAAATTCCACCCAGTCAATTTCTTTTTCATAACCGAGTCGCTCTACTTGCTTTTGATAATATGGCAAGTGATATTCCGAAGCGATGGAAGGAAGATGGTCGAAACCTTCTACCAACATTGCCTGATGATCGAGATTCGTAAACCCAAGCGGACCGTGAATTCCTTCCATGCCCTGCTCGCGCGCCCACTTTTCTGCCACATCGAATAGCGCTTTCACTACTTCTGCATCATCAATAAATTCTGTTCGGCTGAAACGCGCCATTTTCTTTCCGGTCTTCTCAATGTCCAATTGATTAATGATGCAGCCGATTCTTCCTACACATTTTCCGTCTTTAAACGCAAGCCAGAATTTCGCTTTACAAAATTTGAAAGCGGGATTGGCTGAAGGCATCAATGATTTTATTTCATCATCAATCATTGGGGGCACCCAAAATTTATTTCCCTTGTAGAGTGAGAACGGAAGCTTTGCAAAAGTTTTTAAGTCAGTTGCAGTAGTTGCTTCTCGTACAGTGATGCTCATGGGTGCAAAATAATTTAAGCACAAGATTATTCATTGAAAATAATTTGAGGCTTGATGTAAGTCAATAAAAAAAAATAAAAACAGAATTAATTAAAGCGGTCACTCTTCCAGCTTTCCACCTTTTGTTTTCAGCAGGGAGAGCACAATAGCTGAACCGAGCATCAGGATGATGATGCCGAGAGAAAGTTCGGTAGGAATGTGCCAGTCAAATATTTCGATGAGCATTTTGATTCCAATGAACATGAGTACAAATGAAATTCCCTGTTGCAGATAATCGAATTTATTGACAGCGCCCATAAGAAGGAAGAACATAGCACGCAAACCGAGCACCGCAAAAATGTTGGAAGTGAGTACCACCATGCGATGTTGTGAAATAGAAAAGGCTGCAGGTATGCTGTCAATCGCAAACACAAGATCGGTTCCCGCAAGAACTGCCACCACCATAAACAAGATGCTGTAATATTTTTTTCCGTCGCGGCGAATCACAAATTTTCCGCCGCCTTCTTCAGGCAAAATATTGAAATACTTTTTCATGAACTTGTAAATGATATTCTGATCAGGATGCACTTCGGGTTCGCTGCCGCTCATCAGGATTTTGTATCCGGTGTAAATCAGTATCACCCCGAAACCATAAAGTACCCAGTGAAATTTTTCTACAACTACTATTCCCACCAGAATAAAAATGATGCGGAACACAATGGCGCCGAGGATTCCCCAAAACAAAACCTTGTGGTAATGTTCTTTCGATACTTTGAAGAAAGTAAGAATGAGCACAAAGACAAAAATGTTATCAATGCTCAGTGAGTATTCCATCAGGTAAGCAGAAATATATTGTAACGCATACTCTTTACCGTTTACACCTTCTTCAAAATAGATGAGTGCACCAAACGCGAGTGCCAGCGAAACCCATATCAGTGACTGTATAGCGGCACTGGAGTAACTAAGTTCCTTCGGTTTTCGGAAAATGCCGAGGTCGAGCATCAGAGAAACCACAATCACGACAATGAATATGCAGTAGAGAAGCCCGTCGGGGCCAATATCTTTTAACAAATCAGTCATATAATTCTATTGGCGAATAAACTATTTTCTGTCAGAAGATTTTCGATAGAAGAAATTTATTTTCTGAAACAACCTTCCGAAATGGAATTGCTGAATAAGCACAAAATCTTTTCCGCTGTTGATGAGTGCATAGTAGTGATCAGTATCATGTTCCAGCGGCTGGCCATCATTTGAAAATTGTTGAAGTGAAGATTGATCTAACGGCTTGTAATAACAAAGGGCTGAATATTTATTTCCCTTTACATCTGTTGCGGTGATTTCGCAAAATGGCTGCTGAAGAAGAATGCTGTCCTTGTTCTTGTTTGTATTTTCAAAGGCCTCGGCATTCGTGAACCGGAAAAGAATTAAGTATGCGCCTACTTTATCTTTATTTATCAGTGAAGGATTAATGGTTTGCCGGTTTTTATAATTCATCACACTGAAAGAATCAACTCCGTAAACATGCAAACTGAAACTGCTGTCTTCCTTTCCAAAATAGTGAGTAGTCACCTCGCTGATCTGATTCAATGGCAAATTGAAAATGCTGCGATCACGCAGATCCTCTGCATCTGTTACATAACGGACAGTTAGAACGCCACGAAAGCCAGGGATGGTAACCACATATGGATTATCTCCTTCAATTGTTTTCATATAGGTACCGTTATTATCGTTGGTTCCCTCACCGACATAATATGAAGCAATGAGCTCGTCATGCAGATTATAGATCTCCACTTTTGTGTTTTTGGTTGCCATGTTTTTTAATATTGAATTGCGGGCAGCCTCCGGCACAGGATATTTTATACTGAGGTTTTTAATAGTAGTAAGTAGAATCTCCATCGCATCTTTTCGTGCCGGGTATTTATTGTTAACGAGCCATGTTCCGGCATCGTTGCGGTCGAGTGTAACAGATTGGCCATTCATTCCGGCCATGAATATTTTTCCAATGCTTGCCGTGTCTTCAACAGCAAAATTTTTTTCGTTAAAAGAAATAGTGCTGTTGCTATTTCGGAAAACAAAATACCAGACAGCAACTCCAAGGAGAAGGAGAGCTAAGAGATAGAGAAAATTTTTTTTCATCCGGGGTAAAAATACATTTCTCAATTACCGTTGTAATTCATTTCAAAAAATTACAGTTGCATGACAGAAGGCAAAAGAAAATTTAATTTCAGTAGCATAAGTGTAGGGCGAAAGGATAGGGTTTCAGTTTTAAAATATGTTGTGATTAACTAAAGCAACTGAATCATCTACAGCCCCCCGTCTTCCCTCTGCTGCTATATTCGCCGCCCTTATGATAAAAGATACTCCATTCACCCACTTACACATTGCGCTCGGAGCTAAGATGGCTCCATTTGCTGGTTACAATATGCCGATCTCTTACACCGGAATTAATGACGAGCACAATTGTGTCCGCAATCATATCGGTGTTTTTGATGTGTCTCACATGGGTGAATTTATTCTGAAGGGGGAAAAAGCAATTGATCTCATACAGCGGGTAACAAGTAACGATGCGGCGAAGCTCGTTACCGAAAAAATTCAGTATTCCTGTTTGCCAAATGAAACCGGCGGAATAGTTGATGATCTGCTGGTGTATCGGTTGGGAGAAAATGAATGGATGCTCGTGGTGAATGCAAGCAATATTGAAAAGGATTGGAATCATATAGTGAAATACAATACCGATAATGTGGAGATGCACAACATCAGTGACAAAACGGCTCTCCTTGCTGTTCAGGGCCCTGATGCGATTAAGGCTCTTCAGAAATTGACAGCAATTAATCTATCAGAGATTCCATATTACAGTTTTAAGAAAGGAGTTTTCTGTGGTAT
>DMRR01000098.1:5783-8538 GCA_003455275.1 Bacteroidota bacterium
AATACCGGCTACACCGGTGCCGGCGGATTTGAAATTTATTTTGAAAAGACGAATGCAGAATTAATCTGGAGTAAAATTTTTGAGGCAGGAAGTGAATTCGGAATTAAACCCGCCGGACTTGCTGCACGCGACACACTTCGCCTCGAAATGGGATTCTGCCTTTATGGAAACGATATTGATGACACCACCTCTCCCATGGAAGCAGGACTGGGCTGGATCACAAAATTTACTAAGGACTTTACAAACCGAAATTCAATTGAAGCACAGAAGAAAAACGGAGTCGCAAAAAAGTTAGTTGGATTCGAAATGATAGATCGGGGCATTCCGCGTCATGGATATAAAATTGTTGATGAATCAGGCAACGAAATAGGAGTTGTAACCTCAGGCACACAATCGCCTTCATTAAACAAAGCTATTGGGATGGGATATGTTGCTAAAGATTTTTCTGCGGAAGGAAAGAAAATTTTCATTTCAATCCGTGATGCGAAAGTCGCGGCTCAGGTTGTGAAAGTGCCGTTTTATAAGAAGTAGTTATTAGTTAATAATTATCCGTTATTGGTAATACCATTTTCAAAAGAAATGGTTGCTACAAATAGCCAATAACAATAGACGAATAACTTTTACTTACTCATCAGCCAATTCTCCGGATCGAGCAGTGTGGTGTTCTTCCAGATTTCAAGATGAACCATTGTCCCTTCTTCGGCATCAGTGTAAGCTTTGCCGATTGACTGTTTCGTGTCCACATTATCATTTGCTTTCACGCTGACAGAAGAAAGATTACTGTAAACAGAAAAATATTCTCCGTGACGAATGATCACTGCGGTGTGATAACCGGGGTTTTGCAAAACGCTGACAACAGTTCCTTTAAACACAGCTCGAACCGTTGCTCCTGAATTGGTATTTATGTCGCAACCATTATTTTTTGTTGTCACATTTTTCAGAACAGGATGCGGATGTGTTCCAAACGATTCAATGATATTTCCCTCGGCAACAGGCCATGGAAGTTTTCCCATATTTGAAGCAAACGAATTGGAAAGCGCAATGCTCTCCGGAGTTTTTGTTACAGAAGTAGTCGTGGTTTTTGTCCCGTCCTTATTGGTGACTGTTGTCGTCTTTGTGTTGTTCGGTGCAATTTCTTTTTTGATGATGTCCTGAATCTTTTTATTGAGTTTCTCTTGCTCTTTCTTTTTTGTTGCAAGATCAGTTTTCAGTTTTGTCTCCTGTTTCGAAAGGGTCTTCACTACTTTGTCTTTGTCTGCTTTCTCTTTCGCGAGTTTGTCTTTTTCTTTTTGCTGCTCTGTCAGTAATTCTTTTTTATCAGACTTCTGCGTGTTGAGCACTTTCACTTTTCCAGTAAGTGAAGTTTTTGTCACCACAATTTCATCTGCCTGTGAGCGGCGGAAGGAGGCATAGCGGCGCAGATACAGAATTCTTCTCACCGCATCATTAAAGCTCGAAGCACTCAGTACAAACAACAGCCTGCTGTAACTGCTCCGGTGCTTGTAAGCATTGCGAACCATCATGGCATAGTTCTTTTTCAATTGAGAAAGATTATTATCAAGCGTGCGAATGTTGGATTTCGTTTCGCTGATTTGATTATCAAGCTGACCGATTTGCGAATTGTAATTGCTGATCAGTTTTTCGCGTGAAGAGATTTTTTTCTGAAGCGCCTTCACTTCACTCAGCGATGTGGTCTTCGACTTTTTTGTTTTGTCGAGCTCCTTTTGCATGGATTCAATTTCCTTCAGCAGCCCATCCTTCTTTTTTTGTAGCTCTTCCTTTGTTTGGGAAAAAGAAAAATGAGAGGAGAGCAAGAGCAGAAATGTAAACAAAATCCCTTTCAGGAAACGCTGCCCCAGATTTTTTTTGGTAAGCATACCAACTGATAACGATAAGAATCCTGTGTAAGTATTTAAATGTGCGACGGAGTTATTCATATTTCTCTTTGACATTGAAAGGAAATTTCAGTGGTTCATCGATTTTCACTTTTGAAAAAGTGACAAACACCACGGTGTGCTGTTCATCGTTGAGTTGAAATTCGCGTTCCAAAGCAAAGGGCTTTGTATTGTCGCGGTTATAGTTTTTGTATTTCAGTTTTAAACTTTTACCCATTGTGCTGTCCACCAAATTCACATCGAGTAATGTGTAGTCCGGATTAAGCTGAATGAAACTAGTGCGTTTCTTCCCGTCGTTCTTCAGCACATAAGTAGAGTCTTCTTTTTTTGCTTTCAGTTTTTTCTCATCGAACAGAATCGGAATTCCGGAAATCAGTTCTTCGAAAATTTGGTAGTCAACTTCCACCGAAGTGTATTCATTGAAGTAAGAATAATCATACACATAGAATTTTTTGTTAAGCCGGTCTATCATATAGATAGAATCTTTGTTTGCCAGAAGCCGCAGGCCTTCTATTCCTACGGACTGGAAGGAAACCCAGATTGCGCTGTCGTGCTTGATGCGGATACTTGCGTTGAATGTTCTGGTCCCCTTATCATCTGCCAAAGTGATTTTGGCTTTAGCTGAAAAATATTCGAACTCAAAGTTGCGGCTCATCATACTATCGCGAACCTGCTGGGTGTTGGTAGTATCTACGAGCACCTGATTTTTCTTCACTGCTCTTTTGAATGTCCAGCAACTGCTTGCGAGGAGGAGTAGAAAAATTAAAGGTAACCGCAAAGTCCCCTTCGGGAGACTGTGCGGGGACAAGCGCCTCCGAGTCCACGCCTTACCTGATCTACTACTGCGGCGAGAGACGGCG
>DMRR01000050.1 GCA_003455275.1 Bacteroidota bacterium
GATTTACCGTAACAGGCGATCCTGATAAGCCACCTGGGTTCCAGGAATAAGTATAAGGTGCCACACCGTATAGGGGATTTGCAGTAAGTGTCACCGGTGCTCCTGCACATGAGTTCGTTGAACTTGAGCTAACTGATGCCTGCAAAGTGATTCCTTGCAATGTAACGGTATAGGTATTCGGATTAAGCCGAATGCATGAGTTATCACATTGAGAAACGCCAGCACAATATTTCCTCATTAGGCGAAGCGTAATTGTAACCGGAGTAGGTACACATGAAGGTGGCAGGCAATTAATCAGCACTCCGGCGCCAATAGAATTTCCATAACAGTTCCCCGGAAAATTGGCTCCATAGCAAGACCAGGGACCACCACTTGGATCATTGGATATTCCACAAGGACCAACGAGATCTAAGGCACCGTGTGATATCCAGCAAGAGTTTGTACATCCTGCTCCGGTTGAATAGTACACACCAAATGCGGCCTGAGTTGCCTGAGCGCCGGCCGGAAACATAAGTGTTAGTGGATAAGTGCAGGAGTAATTGGTAAATGCATTGTTCGCATATCCGCTTCCACCATAAGAAGCACTTGCATATGTATCGATTACCGAAACAAGCGGATCAATAGTAACAGGATAATCTCTTCCATTTTCAATTAACCATTCAGCAGAAACAAAAATTTTTAGTTCAAAATGATCATCAGCTTTTTCAATTTGATATCCAATTAATTTTTCATCGTGATTCAAATCATTTGTTTCGTCTGCATCATAAATAGCGGGTTTCCCAATCGTAAATCTTGGAACTCCATTTTTATCAGTAATGATTATTTCTCCAGAGTATATTCCGTTTTGATTTTCTAAACTTTTATCAGAATAATTCATTGAATAACCCGGAGGTAAATCCCATTCATCTTTTATCGCCAGCCATTTTATTTCATCAGATAATTCAGGTTTTCGAATGAAAACATAATTGGTTTTTATACTGCCGCGATCAGCGATCATCTGGCGATATATTCCGGGAAAAAAATTTCTCTGTTCTACGCCATCATCACCTGCCGTTGAAAAACACTTGTTATCACCAACTAAAATTTCTTCAGTAAAATCATCATTCCTGACCTGAAGAAGACTAACATTTTTATTGAAAATAATTTTTTCATCAGAAACAATAGAAGTGAATCCTTCTGCCAGGTTTATTTCGGTTGGACTTACTTGTTGTGAAGCTTTAAAAATATTTTCACCACAAGGTTTTATTCTTGGGTCAATCGTCAACCACTCACCTTCTGCATTCTGAAAATGCATAGGAGTATATGACTTCTGAATAAAAAACTCTTTTCCATTTGAGCCATTCTTCAAAAAAAATCTTTCATCTGCCGTTCTTTTTTCCAAAACTTCATAACAATCTGTGCATCCCGAGTTAAAGGCAAGTGAACCATATTCCGGATGATTTTTGAAATTTGAAAATCTTTGTAGTTCGTTCTGATCGACTTTAATTGTTTTCGAAAACGAATAGAAATTATAAGTCCTGGGCAGAAGGGTAGTTTGTGAAAACGCAGTTCCGCAAATACCAATTAATAAAGAAATAAATACTACTTTCCTTAGAAACATTTCTTCATTTAGAATTCAAGGGGTGAAAACTACAAATATTTACTTAGGAATTTAACATCAGGTATTCTTCACATTCTTACTGACTGAATAGCGAATATTCCACATGTTTCTGATAGAGGATTTTCATTTCCTATTCACATTTTTTTCTCTCACTTGCCCTGTTACATTTGCGCGCTCGAATAAAAAAAAATCATAATAAAATATGGCAAATGTTGGCCGCATAAAAACAGTAATTGGACCTGTAGTCGATGTATCGTTTGAGGGAGCAAAACTTCCTGAAATTTTAAATGCATTAGTTGTAACTCGTGAGAACGGACAAAAACTTATTTTAGAAGTTCAGCAACACCTGGGAGAAGACAGTGTTAGAACCATCTCAATGGATTCATCTGAAGGATTGGTTCGCGGAATGGAGGCAGTGGATACCGGTTCAAACATCAAGATGCCGACCGGAGAAAAAATTAAAGGCCGCCTATTCAATGTTGTTGGAGAAGCAATTGATGGTATTGGTGATGTAAGTAATGAAGGCGGGTATAACATTCACCGCAAGCCACCGGTGTTTGAAGAACTTTCTACAGAGCGCGAAGTTCTGTTCACTGGTATTAAAGTTATTGATCTTCTCGAACCTTATGCTAAAGGCGGAAAGATCGGGCTGTTTGGTGGAGCAGGTGTAGGAAAAACAGTTCTCATCATGGAGTTAATCAACAACATTGCAAAAGCTTATGCAGGAACATCAGTGTTTGCAGGAGTTGGAGAGCGTACGCGTGAAGGAAATGATTTGCTCCGCGAAATGATCGAATCAAATGTTATCAAGTATGGCGATGCTTTTAAGCACGCTATGGAAAAAGGCGATTGGGATCTAAGCAAAGTAGATCAAAATGAATTAGCAAAATCACAAGCGACTCTGGTGTTCGGTCAGATGAATGAACCGCCGGGAGCGCGCGCCCGTGTTGCGCTCAGCGGATTAACTGTTGCAGAATATTATCGTGATGGAGACCCTAACGAAGCAAAGGGCCGCGATATTCTTTTCTTCATTGATAACATCTTCCGTTTCACTCAGGCAGGTTCTGAGGTATCAGCCCTTCTGGGCCGTATGCCCTCAGCGGTAGGTTACCAGCCAACCCTTGCCACTGAAATGGGAGTGATGCAGGAAAGAATTACTTCAACCAAGCGCGGTTCAATTACATCGGTGCAGGCAGTTTATGTTCCTGCCGATGACTTGACTGATCCTGCACCGGCAACAACTTTCTCTCACCTGGATGCAACAACTGTATTGAGCAGAAAGATTGCTGAGTTAGGAATCTATCCTGCGGTGGATCCGCTCGATTCTACTTCACGAATTCTTTCTCCTGATGTGGTGGGTGATGCACACTATAACACTGCACAAAAAGTGAAAATGATTTTGCAGCGATACAAAGAGTTGCAAGACATCATTGCCATTCTTGGTATGGATGAATTGAGTGAAGAAGATAAACTCGTAGTAAGCCGTGCGCGCCGTGTTCAGCGTTTCTTGTCTCAGCCATTCCATGTGGCAGAACAATTCACAGGGTTGAAAGGTGTGTTGGTTCCAATCGAAGAAACTATTCGTGGCTTTAATATGATTATGGATGGTGAAGTGGATGAATATCCTGAATCAGCATTTAACCTTGTAGGAACGATTGATGATGCTATTGCTAAAGGAAAGAAACTTCTTGCTGAGGCTGCTAAATAATTTTTTGAAATGCACTTAGAAATTTTAACCCCAGAGAAAAAATTATTTTCCGACGAAGCCAGTGCTGTTCAGTTTCCGGGCGCCGGCGGTTCATTTCAGGTTTTGAACAACCACGCTCCCATAATCAGCAGTTTGAAGAATGGTGTGATTTCGGTGAAGCATGGCAATACCTCAACCGATTTCAAAGTAACCGGCGGATTTGTTGAAGTACTCAATAACAAAGTTTCAGTTCTGGTTGAAGGAGTTCAGCAATAAATTTTTTATTTCAAAATAAATGAACGGGTGGTTTCAAATCGGAGCCACCCGTTCTTATTTACATTCGTGGCGATTTCAAAATGACTGAAAACAAAAAACTGAAAATTGCTTTTCTCACCAGCAATGATGCACGAGATAAAAAATCTTACAGCGGCACACATTATTACATGGGTCAGGCACTCATCAGAAATGGTTTTGATGTAACCTTCATTGGCCCATTAAAAGTTTGGGATTTATTCTTTGGAAAAGTTTTAAATCAGCTTTCTAAATTTTTTCTCA
>DMRR01000150.1 GCA_003455275.1 Bacteroidota bacterium
TTCGCAATTGTTGACGCTACAGTTTTTACTGAAGCGGGCTATGTGGGCGAAGATGTAGAAAGCATATTGACCCGACTCCTTCAATCCTGCGACTACGATATTGCTGCTGCAGAAAAAGGAATCATTTACATTGATGAGATTGATAAAATTGCCCGAAAGAATGATAACCCGTCCATTACACGAGATGTAAGCGGCGAAGGTGTTCAACAAGGTTTATTAAAACTTTTAGAAGGCACAGAGGTGCTGGTTCCGCCACAAGGAGGAAGAAAACATCCGGAACAAAAAATGGTGAACATAAACACTCAGAATATTTTGTTTATCTGCGGCGGAGCGTTTGAAGGGCTGGATAAAATTATTTCACGCCGGATGCAGACACAGGTAATTGGCTTTAAAGCATCTTCTAAAAATGAAAATGTAGACAAAGCAAACATTCTTCAATATGTAAATCCGCAGGATATAAAACATTTTGGTTTGATACCAGAGTTGATTGGCCGTTTACCTATTGTCACCTATTTGGACTCACTCGACCGTGTGTCACTAAAACGAATATTGACTGAACCTAAAAATGCTCTTGTAAAACAGTTCATCCGACTCTTTGAAATGGAAGGTGTAGAACTTGTTTTTGAAGACGGTGCAGTTGAATACATTGTGGACAAGGCAGTAGAATACAAGCTTGGTGCAAGAGGTTTGCGCAGTATTTGCGAAGCCATTATGACTGATATTATGTTTGATCTTCCATCAGAAAAAGGAATTCAACAGTTTGTAGTAAGCCGCTTACTCGCCGAAGAAAAACTTAGCCATTCTAAGTTCCGCCATCAATTGAAAGCGGCGTAAAATTTTTTTGCAATCTGATTTTTTATTTAGATTCAACTTTCGCTTTATTCAGAAAGCTGATTAAAAATATTTCTATAATTATTGAATGAAAAACTTCTTTCTAATTATTTTTTTACTTCATGCTGTTTTTTGTTTTGGTCAAAGCAATGATGTAGTTGATTTCAAAGCAATGTATCTTCCATCACATTCATATCAGGAAGTTCATGAGCAAAATTTTCATACAGAAGTTACATATATCGGAAGTAAGGAATTTTTAAAACGACTTAGGAAAAAGAAAATAAAAAATCCGTCCATTGCTGAATCAAAAGAAATAGTAAAAGCAACATTCAATTCGGGCGCTATGGATGCAGATTCAATTTTTCCTATCACTCTGAAATTTGTGAATACAAGCAATAGTTCAGGAAAGAAAGTAGTCCCGGATGGAACCACAATTTACGGTAAGTGCAAATGCGGAGAGTTGCCCAAGATTGATTCAGTTGTATCAAGTCTTCTAACAGCTGATTTCAAGAAAACGATGGCCAACAACATTCAAAATATTTTTGATCAGATAAATCTTCCCAGTAAAACTCTGAAAACAGGAGAAGAATTTAGCAAGGAAGCGCCGCTTAGTATCCCGTTTGGAAGTACAACACTTGATATAATAATCACTACTACCTATAAGCTAATTAATGTATCTCATGACTCAGCTTTTTTTGACATTAAACAAGTATTTACTGTTAAGTCGGTATTAGCCGGCAATAATTTAACAGCAACCGGGTCAGGAAGCGGCGTAATGATTTATGATATTAAAAATATGTTTTACTCTTATTACAAAGTGACCTATGCTATGTTGATGACAACTGTTGCAGATAATTTTAGCTTATCTGTCAATATGAGTGGTGATGATATTATTTCAGTAAAAATTACTGATGAAGAAAAGTAGCATGTGCTCGCCGCAACATAATATTAATGAGAGCATAATTTATAAGAAATAAAAAAACCGTCGCCGCTTCGCAGTGACGACGGCTTTACCAAACCAAAACCCGCTTGAGGTTTTACTTGTTCAACTCCATGCTTTCGTAATAAGCCTGGTTGTTGTATAGTGCAGCCACAAATGCTGTCCCTGGTGTGTAGGTTACCATGGGATCAATGTGAGCGACCAATTGTCCGAATGAATTTGCCAGATAATCTTGTGAGAATATAAGGCGGCCTGTTACATCATATGCCACAACTTTTATGTGTGAATTTGGCATTGCATCTTTTACAGAAATATAATTGGTTCCTTTTCCTGGAAATGAAAAAAGCATAAAGTTTGCTTCCTTCATCATTTTCTTAGGAGCCTTAATTTTCTTTTCTGGTGCTGAAGAAGTAGCCCGAACTTCAGTTTCAGTTCCGGACTTTTTATATTCAACATTGTTTCTGACAGGTGCTTGTGTGGGAGTTTGTGCTTTAGTGCTGAAAGTCCCAATCACAATAAGGGCGAAAAGCGCGTAAATGTTTTTCATGATGTCGTGTTATTTTTTCTGGGCTTCATAACGACATCATTTATTAAAGGTTTCTGAATTCAGAAAACAGTTCAATTAAAACAGGAATTAACTTGATTTAATATTTGAAAAGAAAAATTTAATAGCTGAACGGGAAATCAGTAAGCCGGAAAGGAAAGCAATAATTATAAATCCAACTTATTTCAGATTAATAATAAAAAAGTGCCCAGGAGGAGATTCGAACTCCTACACCTTACGGCGCTACCACCTCAAAGTAGTGCGTCTACCAGTTTCGCCATCCTCGCGGGACGCCCGGGGGGGAGTGGGCCATGAAGGAATCGAACCTTCAACCTGCGGATTAAGAGTCCGT
>DMRR01000172.1 GCA_003455275.1 Bacteroidota bacterium
CCGTTGGTTTTATCAGAAGATGATATAACACTGTTTCCTAATCCTGCAACTGTAGAAATAAATATTGCAGTGCAATTCAAAAAGGATTACACCAGTGATTTGGAAATTGTTGATATGAGTGGAAGAACTGTTTACAAGGAATCAAAAGATTATTATGAAGGCAGTAATCAGTTCAAAGTTTCGCTTACTGATTTTCCAACCGGCATTTATTTCGTGAAAATTTCAGATGGCGGTGAAAAAGCCATTCTGAAAAAATTCATTAAGAATTAAAAATTATTTCTCTCCCTTAAAAGGCAATCAGAATTTTTTGATTGCCTTTTTAATTTTTAGTTGTGTCAAATTCTCCAAACAAAATTTTTATTCTGTTAGAAATATGAAATACTGAAAATGAATTGACGCTTCCTCACATTGTTATTTTGAAAAAAAATATTTTTTGAAATGTTGAACATCCTGATATCAAAATCAATTGTGAAATCCCGGGAAGCGGGAATGAAAAAATTTTTTCTCCTTCCAATTTTCGTTTTGAGTGTATTCGCCGCCTGCGTTCCTGCGCGCAAGTTTGAAGATGCACAGGCCATGATTGAAAAGCTGAATGCTGAAAACAAAAACTGTAAGGATCAGTCAGTCACTCTCACAGCACAGGTAGAAGACCTGAATAAACAAGTAGCTCAGCTTACTGAGGCAAGAAAAGATTTAGTTAGCGATACAACTAACTACGGAATTGAGTATCGCAAAATCATGGGTATGAACAAGGAGTTGAATGCGCTATATGAAAAAGTAATTGATCAAAACAAAACATTATTGACCAACAGCACCAATGAATCTCAGAAATACCAGGGACAACTCGCAGATAAAGAAAAAGAGTTAAACGAAAAAGAAAAAACACTGAATGAACTTCAGGCATCAATTAATCAGCAAAAGAGTGAATTGGATCAGCTGAAAAAAGATCTGGATGCAAAGGATGCGAAAGTGAATGAACTGCAAAGTGCGCTGGCAAAAAATGATTCGCTTATGAATGCGCTGAAGAATAAAATCTCAGATGCGCTTACAGGTTTTGAAGACGCAGGAGATTTGAAAGTTTATACCAAGAATGGAAAAGTTTATGTTTCTCTTTCAGAAAAACTCTTGTTCAAATCGGGCAGTACTGTAGTAGATCCTAAAGGAAAGGAAGCATTGAAAAAACTTTCTGATGTTTTGAATAAAAACCCTGACATCAGAATTTTGGTGGAAGGTCACACAGACAATGTTCCGCTTAGTGGTAGCGGAACTATGAAGGACAACTGGGATTTAAGTGTTCTTCGTGCCACTTCTGTTGCAAGAATTTTAATGAGCGACGGAAAGGTGGATGCTGCGCGTGTCACAGCAAGCGGTCGTGCCGATACAGAACCGGTAGCATCAAATGACAGTGCAGAAGGCAGAGCCAAAAACCGCCGCACAGAAATTATTCTTCAGCCAAATCTTTCTGAGATAACCAACATTCTTGGCACTAAGTAGGCGCGGATATATTTGCCGCCCCTGTTATGTGGCTGTTCGAATTACTTAATAAACGCAAGGGCGGTGGCTCGGCTGAAATGTCGTTCCTCGAACACATTGAAGAGCTACGATGGCATATTGCCCGTTCGCTGCTCGCCATAATGGTAGTTGCAGTAGTTCTATTTCTGAATAAAGCATTCTTGTTCGACACCATCATCCTTGGGCCGATGCATAATGATTTTCCGGCTTATACATTATTCTGCAAAATGGGCCGCGCGCTTGGTATGGGCGACAGCTTGTGTGTGGGTGGAATTACATTTCAACTCACCAGCATTGAACTCACATCTCAATTCATGATACATATGAAAGCTGCTTTCATGGTAGGATTGATATTGGTTTTTCCTTATGTGCTTTGGGAGTTCTGGAAATTTGTTTCTCCGGCTTTGTATGAGAAAGAAAGAAAGCAGGTGAATGGAATTGTTGTAATCGGATCCTTACTTTTTTATATCGGGTTACTTTTTGGCTACTACATCATTGCACCCTTCACGGTAATTTTTCTTGGCAGTTATCAGGTGAGTCCACTAGTGAATAATATTTTTTCGCTCGACAGTTACATGGATACCGTGAGCGGACTGTCACTTACCTCAGGAGTGGTGTTTGAGTTTCCGCTCATCATGTATTTCCTCGCGCGGCTCGGTATTATCACCGATAAATTTTTGAAGAAGTACCGCAAGTATGCAATTGTGGTTTGCTTGTTTTTTGCCGCCATCATTACTCCGAGTCCTGATATGTTCAGCCAGACTATTGTCACTATTCCGCTTTATGCATTGTATGAGGTGAGCATAGTTGTAGCAGCTCGTGTAAGAAGGAAAAAAGAAAAGCGAGAGCGGGAAGAGATGATGAGTTAGTGCATCACCACAAACTTCTTCACCACCCTTTTTTCTTTTCTTGAAATCAAGAGATAGTAAACTCCGTTTTCGAGAGAAGAAACATCAATGCCATAGTTAGTGGTTAGTGGTTGGTGGTTAGTAGTTGGGGAATTCTTCCAAACAATTTTCCCATTCGCATCAAAAATTGAAATGGTATTAATTGTCAATTGTCCATTATCAATTGTCAATTGACTTGAAGCCGGATTCGGATAAAAAGAAATGTTCTCTAAAGAAATTTCACTTACAAAAGTTGTGTCCTGTGTCGTATCGCTCGGAGCAACATAAAGCATAGAGTCCACATCATAACTCATGAGTGAACGGGCAAAAGTTCCTGCAAGGAGTTTGTGATTCGTGCTGTCGAAATCCAAATCATACACCGAACACACCGGCATTCCGGTTCCCAATCTTTCCCAATGATTTCCTGAATTGATCGATGCATACACACCACCATCAGTTGCAACATAGAGTACGCTGTCCGCATGATGCGGAAGAATGAAAATATCATTCACCGCAACCTGCGGCATGTCGCCTGAAATATCGGTCCATGATGTTCCATTATTTTCTGAGCGATGAATGTGCGCGATGAAATCATTTTCCTTGTAGCCACTGTGCGTTACATAAACTCTGTCAGCAACTGTTGGCGATGCCTGCACGCTTGTAACATATCTGTCAGGCAAACCTAAGGTCACATCATTCCATGTGGCACCGCCGCTTGTGCTTCGCCAAACATTTCCGTCGCTGGTTCCTGCATACAAATTATTTCCATCTACCCACGATTCGGCCAAACAAGAAACATTATGAAACTGCGAACCGAAAATATTTCCATCAGTAAGGTCAGAGCTGATTGCTGTTGAAAACCCTGAACCTGCCGTGTAAGCGTAAACCTTGTCAGTAGCAAGATACATCGTGTATGGATCATGCACACTTAGTAAGAAAGGCATATCCCAGCTTCTTCTGTCATTCTGATCGGTTGTTGCACCCACATCGCTCCAACTATTTCCGCCGTCTGTGGTTTCTACAATTCCGCCATTCTGGGTTTCGTAATAAAAATAATTCGGGTCTTGCGGATTGTAGCGCGGCTGAAAACCATCACCGCCCCACAATCGTTGCCAGTTATTGACTGCAGCCGCATTGCCTTCAGTTGTTCCATTGTCCTGTACGCCGCCCGAATACAAACCATTCCATGGGTCAACTGTGATGTGATAAAATTGATTGGAAGGAATTTGTTCGGCATCGTTCCATGTTGTTGAAGAAAATGCTTTTGAAAAAATTCCTCCGTCAGTACAAGTAAAAACCTTTGTACTGCTGAATACCACATCGTGATGATCGCCATGAACCACATATGTTGACCATGTCGGTGCTCCGAGCGACCAGTTATTCCCTCCATTTGTTGACTTATACAGATCAACTCCACAAAGCCATAATTCATTGTTGTTCGTTGGATTCACAAAAATTCCACCGCTATACCATCCTTGCCCATTGAATGGATTGTTCAAACCATTTCCGGCTTGCTGTGTCCAGCTTGTTCCGCCATTAGTTGTTTTGTAAATCCCAAGCAACTCAGCCGTTGTGTCAGAATAGGTGCAATAAATAATTTGCGGGTTGAGGGCGCTCATGCTCATGCTGATTCGGCACTGGTCTCCTGTAGGCAACCCGTTCGAAAGAATATTCCAGGTCGCGCCTCCATCGGTGGTTTTGTAAATGTGCGCATCCACTCCATGCCAGATGCTTTGATGATTGTTTCGGATACGATTCCAGGTAGCTGCATACAATGTGTTCGGATTATTGTAATCCATTTCCAAATCAATCACTCCTGTAGAATCGTTCACATATAAAACCTGGTTCCAGTTCGCGCCGCCGTCAACTGATTTGTAAAGACCACGCTCGCTGTTCATCACATAAGGCAATCCCATTGTGCCGGCGTAAATTATTTGTGTGTTAGTTGGGTTGATTTTTATTTCAGAAATGATTCGCTCATTCGTAAGTCCGAGATGAATCCAGTTCGCACCACCATCAGTTGATTTGTAAATGCCATCACCTATGAAAGGATAACCGCTAATGTTCACATCACCTGTTCCTACATAAATAATATTCGGATCATCAGGATCCAGCGTAATGCAACCAATAGAAAGATAGGGTTGCGAATCAAAAACCGGATACCAGGTTGTGCCGCCATCCGTTGTTTTAAAAATCCCGCCTGTTGAACATCCTGCATACATGATGTTATTGTCTACCGGATTAATTGCCATCACATTAAATCTTCCGCCGATGTTGTCCGGTCCCTCCTGCAGCCACGGTAAATCAAATCCTGTCAAGCTTCGGGTTGGTTTAGAATCATGAAGGCATTGCCTTATAGCCTTATCATATGCTGCGAAATCAAATGCTGAATCCGGATAGCTTCTTTGAGCAAAAAAATTCTCACATAAATCCTGTTCATTGCTTTCTTTTTCTAAAAAATTTTCTTCATGATTTTTTCTCAATGAAAATTTGTATCTCATATTGAAAAAAATAACGAAGGAGGACAAAAGCAATACAACTGTCGCCTTAAAAAAAAAGTGGGAGAAGTGCATGGATAAGAATTTTGAGAGGAGAAAAATAGTTAGCAAACGCTAAAGAGAAGTACTTGAATTTTACTCTTATAAAAATATACATTTGCGCGCAATCTAAAATTTACCTGCATGCCACTGAGCAACAACAAGATTGCACTCGAAGGACTTACTTATGATGATGTTCTTCTACTTCCGGCTTACTCCGAAGTTCTTCCGCGCGAAACTGACATCAGCACCCGCCTCACCAATTCAATTCGCCTAAATGCTCCCATTGTTTCTGCTGCGATGGATACTGTTACAGAATCTGCTCTCGCCATCGCCATTGCTCAAGCTGGAGGCATTGGTATTCTTCATAAAAACATGACGATTGAAAAACAATCAGAACAAGTTCGAAAGGTAAAACGAAGTGAAAGTGGTTTGATAACTGACCCTGTTACACTGAACGAAAACAATACGCTCGGCGATGCGCTTCAGTTGATGAAGGAAAACAAAATCGGCGGAATACCCATCGTGAATTCTTCGAATGATTTAGTTGGTATTCTGACGAATCGTGATTTGCGTTTCGAAAAGAACCTGAAACGATTGGTGCGCGAAGTAATGACAAAAGAAAATTTAATTACCGCACCCGAAGGAACTGATATGAAAAAAGCTGAAGACATTCTTCAGAATTACAAAGTGGAGAAACTTCCGGTTATCAATAAAAAGGGAAAACTGGTTGGGTTGATTACTTACAAGGATATCCTCAAGCTGAAAAGTTTTCCTAACTCATCAAAAGACAATAAAGGAAGATTATTAGTTGGTGCTGCAGTAGGCGTGACTGCCGATACGATGAAGCGCGTTGAAAGTTTGCTCAGTGTGGGTTGCGATGTAATTGCAGTTGACACAGCGCATGGTCACTCACTCGGCGTGATTACCATGGTGAAACAACTGAAAAAAAATTTCAAAAACATTCAGCTTATTGCCGGAAATATTGCAACAGGTGAAGGAGCAAAAGCATTGGCTGATGCCGGAGCTGATGCTGTAAAAGTTGGAGTAGGCCCCGGAAGCATTTGCACTACCAGAATTGTAACCGGTGCAGGAGTTCCGCAACTTAGCGCTGTGATGGAATCTGCCGCTGCTTTGAAAGGAAAAATTCCGGTGATTGCTGATGGAGGAATTCGCTACACCGGAGATATTGTAAAAGCAATTGCTGCCGGTGCCGACTGCGTGATGGCAGGTTCGCTTTTCGCTGGTGTAGAAGAATCGCCGGGTGAAACAATTATTTACGAAGGAAGAAAATTTAAATCGTATCGCGGCATGGGTTCCATTGAAGCCATGCATGAAGGAAGTAAGGACCGGTATTTTCAGGATGCGGAAGACGATATTAAGAAATTAGTGCCTGAAGGAATTGTTGGCCGTGTTCCTTTTAAAGGATCATTGAGTGAAGTGATGAATCAATATATTGGAGGATTGCGCGCAGGCATGGGTTATACCGGATCAAAAAATATTGCTGCGCTCAAGAAGGCAAAATTTGTACGCATGACAAATGCCGGAATGAAAGAAAGTCATGTTCATGATGTGGTGATTACTAAGGAAGCTCCGAATTATTCGAGGTAAACATTAATTTGAAGATTTGAAAATGAAAATACAAGCTATCAAAACGATGCAGAATATTTCTTCAGACCATTCTTCTATTCCAGATAACCCTTAAACTCCATCTTCAAATTTCCAAATTATAAAATCTTCAAATTAGCATTCATGGACATATTCGAAAAGGCAAATCAATTAAAATCAGAAATTGAAAATCAGTTGCCTGATGCTTCAGAAAAACTGGAGCAGTTCAGAATAAAATTTCTTGGCAGCAAGAATGTTCTGAAAGATTTATTCGCTTCAATTAAAGAAGTGCCTAATGAACGCAAGAAAGAATTCGGGCAAGTAGTGAATGATTTAAAACAATTAGCCGAAGAAAAATTCAAATCATTAAAAGAAAAACTCGGAAGCGATAATAAATCTTCGTCAGATGGTATTGACTTAACTATGCCCGGAGACCCGATTTGGCGCGGCTCTCGTCATCCGGTGAATATTGTGAAGAATGAAGTAATAGAAATTTTTTCACGCATTGGTTTCACGGTGGCTGAAGGCCCGGAGATCGAAGATGAGTGGCACAATTTCACGGCGCTTAATACTCCGGAAGATCATCCGGCGCGCGACATGACGGATACATTTTACATTCAGCAAAATCCGGCTCTTGTGCTTCGCTCTCAAACTTCAACAGTGCAGGTGCGTGTGATGGAAACATCAAAGCCCCCAATAAGAATTATTTCTCCGGGAAGAGTGTATCGCAATGAAACCATTTCATACAAGCATCATGTTTTCTTTCATCAGCTGGAGGGATTATATATAGATCAGAAAGTTTCTTTTGCTGATCTGAAACAAACACTTTACTATTTCGTGCAGGAATTTTTCGGTGCTGATTTCGAAATCCGTTTTCGTCCAAGTTATTTTCCATTTACTGAACCCAGT
>DMRR01000029.1 GCA_003455275.1 Bacteroidota bacterium
CCCGGGTCGTTGAACTGCGAAGCGATTGTTCCGAACACCGGAATTTTCTCATCTGGTGTTTCGAACAATTGATGATTGCGCTTGTATTGTTTCTTCACATCGCGCAACGCATCGAGCGCGCCGCGCTTGTCGAATTTGTTGAGCGCAATGATGTCGGCGAAATCGAGCATGTCAATTTTCTCCAACTGCGATGCAGCTCCATATTCGGGAGTCATCACATATAAACTCACATCGCTGTGGTCGGTGATTTCTGTATCACTCTGACCAATGCCGGAAGTTTCGAGAATGATTAAATCGTAACCGGCAGCTTTCACAATGTCGAGCGCTTCCTTCACATATTTCGAGAGCGCGAGATTCGATTGACGAGTCGCGAGCGAGCGCATATACACTCGAGGATTGTTTATGCTGTTCATGCGGATTCTGTCGCCGAGCAGTGCGCCGCCTGTTTTTCTTTTTGACGGGTCAACAGAAATTATTGCAATTGTTTTCTCTTTAAAGTCAATGAGAAATCTGCGAACGAGTTCATCTACGAGAGAAGATTTTCCTGCGCCGCCTGTTCCTGTGATTCCGAGAATCGGAGTCGCAACTGCTTTTGCTTTTTTGTGAACTTCATTCAGCACCGGTTTTGCTTCATCCGGAAAATTTTCTGCAGCCGAAATAATTTTTGCTATGGAAGCAGGATGTTTCTGGTCGAGATGTTTCAGTTCTCCATTTAGCGAATGCCCGGTTGCAAAATCAGATTTCTGTAACAGGTCGTTAATCATTCCCTGCAACCCCATCGAGCGACCATCATCCGGATGATAAATTCTCGTGATGCCGTATTCATGCAACTCTTTTATTTCATCAGGCAAAATAGTTCCGCCGCCGCCGCCAAAAATTTTAATGTGACCACAACCATTTTCCTTCAACATGTCGTGCATGTATTTGAAAAACTCATTGTGCCCGCCTTGATAACTTGTTATTGCAATCGCCTGCGCATCTTCCTGTATCGCACAGTCCACAATCTCTTTCACACTTCTGTCGTGACCCAAGTGAATCACTTCCGCTCCACTCGCCTGTATAATGCGGCGCATGATATTGATCGCCGCATCGTGCCCGTCGAATAGCGATGCCGCCGTTACAATTCTGATTTTGTTTTTTGGTTTATAAACTTCAACTGGTTTCATTTTCTATTCTCTGATTTCAGTGGAGCGAAAATACAAGTGACACCTTCAACAAGTATTACCCAACAAATGCCGGACTATCTGAAAAATCAGGAATTAATTGATAAGAATTCCGCTTTCTTTTTTTACTAGAAATCCAAACCTTGAGGCAATTCGTTCGTAGAGTGTTAGGCAATGCAACTTTGAAATTTGATTCCTGCTCTTACATTCAGCACCGAAACATCAAAACACAGTGGCAATAAAGAACATCATCTTCGACTACGGTAAGGTTATCATCAATCTTGATTTCGATTTAACCCGTGCAGCTTTCGAAAGAGAAGGCGTGAACAATTTCAATTCACTGTTTACCGAATTCAGTCAGCAACCCTTCTTCCACCTGTTTGATTGCGGATTGATTTCAGAAGAGGAATTCAGATTGCATTTACGCACCGCGACAGGACTTGAACTCAGCGATTCAAAAATTGATGAATGCTGGAATGCCATGCTCCTTGATATTCCACAGAGCCGCATGAAATTTTTAGATGAGATGAAAAAGGAGTACAAAACATTTATGCTCTCAAACACCAACAGTATTCACCTAGATGCGCTGAGTGTTTATCTCAAAAAAACTTTTTCTATTTCTGATATTGCTGAAAAATTTTCCAAAGCTTATTACAGTTGCCGCTGCGGAATGCGAAAGCCCGACGAAAAAATATTTCAGTTGGTGATGAGCGAAAACAATCTTGATCCCGCTGAAACTTTATTCATTGATGACTCGGCCGTGAACATTGAAACTGCCGACCAGCTAGGGTTGCATGTGATTCTTCTGATGCCCGGCGACAACCTTGAAGCGAAAGTGATGGAATATCTCGCTTCGCATAAGGAAACTGTACTGCACTAAAGCCTCATCCCCGAAGGGGAAAGGAACATTCGCAAAAAATTATTTGCTTATTGAATTAAGAAGCGTGAGATATTTCTCCCGCATCGCATTTACCGAATAATTATTTTCAATATGTGTGCGCGCATTTTCGATCACTGATTCTCTCTCTGTTTTATTCTGTAGAAGAGTGGAAAGAATTTTCTGCCAATCACTATCCGTTGAGGCAATCCAGCCGGTTAGCTTGTCAAGTACAATTTCAGTATTCACTCCAACAGGTGAAGCAACACTGGGAACGCCAACCGCCATGTATTGAAGCAACTTGAATCCGCACTTGCCTTTGCTCCATTCATCATTTGGCAATGGCATAATTCCGATATCAAATTGTTGAAGCTCGCTGATTTCAGTTTCCTTTTTCCATTCAATGAAGCGATACGATTTCAGTGGCAATTGCAAATCTTTATTTGAAATAATCCTTAATTCAAATTGAAACTGCTCTTCTATTTTTTTGAAAACAGGCATAAGTGCATTGAGATAATAGGTAGTGCTGTGGCTGCCCGTCCATCCAATCACAGGAATGGTATTATTTTTTTTTCCCGGAAGATGATAGCTGGTGTCAATGGTGGTTGGAATAAATTCCACTGAGTGGTTAAACTGAAAAGCATATTCACACAAATATTTATTTCCGCATGTAACAACAGATGCCCATTTACAAATACTCCCAACTTTATTATACCACTTAAATCGATTAGCGAAACCGTTGCTGGCCGACACATTCGGTTTCCAGATGGCATCATCAAAATCATAAATGAATTTCCGGTGAAAAATTTTTGCAATCACCCATTCAAAAAATGGCGGACCAATTGGCGCTGCTTCACGGTGAATAAAAATTGCATCAGCACTTCTGATTCGAAAGAGCAGAAAAAATCTACGGGCAAAACCAGTAAGTAATCCAAAAAATTTTTGAAAGTATTTTCCTTTCTGATAAAGAACCTTCCATGCGCTTATGCTCCAGAACGAATGCAGTTCGCATTGCCATCCATTCTTTTCAAAGTGAGACAAATATTGCTCGAAGCGGAAACGCTGACTTGGCGCTTCTCCCAATGGATACGGAGCAATGATGAGGAGCTTTTTCACTTCGAAAGTTTTTGATAAACAGAAAAGTATTTTTCAATTCCTTTTTCGAGTGAATAAAATTTTTCAGCTCCGCTACGGATTTTTTCTGCGCTGAAATTATTCAATTCGCCTTTCACAATTCGATCGGCGATTTGATTAAAAGATTTTTCATTCATTGTATCAATCACAAATCCTGCATTGCTGTCGTTCACAATTAAATCAGTATCGCCTACTCCGCTGTTGCAGATGATTGGAATTCCCATGCTCATGATTTCACCTTGCTTCACAGGTGATGAGGCTTTTTTACTGAATGACTGCTTAATAAAAAATACGGAAGCATCAGAACACTTCAGCAGCAACGGCATTTCGTTTCTTGATGCTTTTAACAATACAATACTTTCATCAGAAATATTTTTTGCCCGCGCTTTATTCAAAACAAATTCTCTTTCTTCCGGAGTAATGAAAAGAAATTTTGCAGAAGGAATTTTTTTCTGAATGCAAGAAAAAAATTCCAGCATCTCGTCGCACAAATACCAGGTGCCGATACTCCCGCAATAAGAGAGAACAAACTTTGCATCACTCAAGCCGAACTCCGATTTCTTTTTCTGAATTTCGGAATCAGAAATTTTTTTTGAATCAAAAAGATTCATATCCACACAGCAGGGAATTACTTCAAGGCTCAGAGGTTGGTTCTTGATTTTTTTCCAGGT
Source organism: Bacteroidota bacterium (assembly GCA_003455275.1). Taxonomy (GTDB): domain Bacteria; phylum Bacteroidota; class Bacteroidia; order Chitinophagales; family UBA10324; genus CAXBPY01. The sequence goes on from DMRR01000029.1 coordinate 3,846, forward strand.
GAGAATTTCCTGCTTTGCATTTTCAGTGAGAGAAACAATTGCATCAGCATTTTCTAAAAACAATTTCTCCTTCCGCTTGAAGTAATTGTAAACGGTTCTGTAAACCGGATTTTTCAAATTCCATATTGCACCTTCCACTCTTTCATCAGCCCAGAAGCCACGCATATCGAATATGAATTTGACTCCGAAATTTTTTTTCATCCATAAACCCACAATAGCGGCGACATAACTGCGGCAGTGAATCGCTTCAATTTTTTTTTCATGAAAAAGTTTTTCAGAAAGCAACATTATTTTCCTTATGTCACGAATGGTAGAAATCACCGGCGGCTTCTTTGTATATTCAATCGGGAACCAATCGATGCCGGCGTCTGACATTATTTTCCAAACTCGGGTTCGCTCATTTTTCTTTTCTGATTTTTCTGCGCTGATAAGAGCTATCTCGTGTCCTAGTTTTACTAAGCCTTTGAGATATGGAATCACCTGACTCTGCCCAAGTGGGTCAGTCATTCCATCATAAGATATATAAAGCACTTTCATTTTTTAGTCAGGGTGGCAAAAATGGTGAGCATTGAATTGATGTTTGCTTTCGTACAGCAAAAGATTTCCCTATCATTGTTCTGAAGAAAAAATCTGACGCCAAAATGGACATATCTCTTGTAGTTCCTATTTACAATGAAGAACTTCTGATTAATAGTCTATTGGATGAAACTACTTCTTCATTAAATAAAATTAGCGAAGATTTTGAAATCATTTGCGTGGATGATGGAAGTCGCGATTCAAGCCTTGAAAAAATTCTTGCCTACCGGAAAAAAGATTCGCGGGTGAAGGTGGTAATTCTCAGCCGTAACTTCGGGCATCAGGCAGCTTATACCGCTGGACTTAGCTATGCGAAAGGAAATTTCATCGGTATGATGGACGGCGACTTGCAGGATCCACCGGCTTTATTTTCAAAGATGTACGACATGCTACAAACAAAGAATTTTGATGTGGTATTTGGACATAGGGAGGCACGAAAAGAGAAATTCATGAAACGAATGCTTATTCTTTTGTTTCATAAAATATTCAGCCGACTTTCAAACATTAATGCTCCGGCTGATGTTGGAAATTTTTCAATGATGACTCGCGGTGCATTAAAAGCATTTCTGAGCTTGCAGGAGAAAAACCGTTACCTTCCAGGACTTCGCTACTTTATCGGATTCCGACAGGGATTTGTTGAATATAAAAGAAGTGACCGGGAAATTGGTGAAGCGAAAATGAATTTCACAAAACTTTTTAAGCTCGCTCTTGATGCAATTTTTTCTTTTTCAAAAATACCTATCAGGTTGTGTTGGATAATTGGTTTGATCGGAATATTATTTTCAATTGGCGGTTCAGCGGTTGTACTTTATAAAAAAATGACCGGCGATGCAATAAGTGGATGGACCTCGGTTTTGACAAGCATGTATTTTCTAGGAAGTGTTCAGCTTTTCTTTCTTGGGATAATAGGTGAATACATCCATCGCATCTTTGTAGAAACACAAAATCGCCCGATTTTTATTGTCAGAGAATTTGTTGATTAAAAAAAATATGAATGAAAATAAAAATTGAAAAACCGATTCTAATACTTGCCATTGCAGGATTGGTGCTGAGAATTGGTTTCATACTGTTTGTAGCTAAGGGATATTTCGGGAGGGAAAATATTTATGTAGATGCAGATACTAAGGGATGGTATAGCAGCATTGAACACCTGATAAAGGAAGGAACTTATTATGTAGCCGTTTCTCCTCCTCCGGGTGTGGCAGTGGATGAATTTGGCGAACCGGTTGAACCATACATTGCTGAGTATTCTCAATTTTCACGAATGCCGGGTTACTCATTTTTCCTTGGCATATTCTATTTGCTATGTGGCATGAATTGGGAAACGGCTCTTCCGCTTGCCGGATGGTTTCAGGCAGGACTTGATTTCTTTATCATACTGCTTGTGTTTGCTACAGCAAAAAGAATTTTCAGGAGAAGTGCTGTGTCTTTTCTCGTCGCAACTCTTTATGCATTTTATCCTTTCATAATTGTGTGGACTCCCGTAGCATATTCAGAATATACAAGTGTGGCAATCATGATTGCATTTCTGTATTTCTTTTTTGCACCGGATAAAAACAAATTTGGTTGGAGCGGATTGATCCTCGGAGTGGCGGTATTGTTCCGTCCGCACTTTTTCTTTCTTGTTCCTGCTGCCTTGCTCGCCATGTTGGTTTTATTGAAGTGGAATAAAATTTTTTTTCGAAGAGCATTTTTATTCTCTGCATGTTTTTTACTTGCTTATTCTCCGTGGCCTCTCCGAAATTATTTTCTTCAGAAAAAAATTGTATTCACACAGGATTTACGCGCCATCCGAAATTGGGATATTGATGTGCTTGCATTCATGCAATACATGTTTTCCGTTCAGTCCGATTGGGAGCCACAGTTCTCACAAATATTACATAAAGAAAAAGTGCATTGGCCCGCTGCTTCTTATCTGAATAGCGAAGACTCGATTAAACTGGAGCGTGTTGCATTCCTGTCTTCCAACTGCGGAAGCGGATTTAGTTGCTGGCACGGTTACAAGGGAGAAGTTATATGGGATGAAGGATGTAATGCAGAGATAAAAAAAATTTATGACGAGCTCCGTGAAGAACAGATGAAAAAAAATCCGTTCAACTTTTGGGTGAAAGTTCCAATGGCGAATCTTCAGAAAGCAGTGCTGAAAGTGAAACTGAATGATACTTCCACCCTGATCAGAAAAATTGCATCACTTCTTTTTTTATACCGCACCATTTTACTCCTGATCGGAATGGCGGGTTTGTATTTCATGTTCAGGGCTGACGGAACCGATCAATCATTTGCAGTGATGTGTGCTGTGTTTTTTGTGTTGGTGTATTTCATACTGTGCTTCGGAACTTCAGTGCAAATGCGAAACATTGAAATGCGTTACTTCCTTCAACCGGATATTATGATGTTGTTCCCGGCGGCATTTCTGTTTGATAAATTTTTCGGAAAATATTTCTCAAGACTTTCCTTCCTCCGAAATCTGAAGCACGGTTTTGACTAAAACTTATTCTTAAGTTTCAGGAATGGTGTTTCAAAAAAGCGATAGCTGAACCAACTGATAGCAACTGTTACTATCAGTGCCAACAATGGAGTAAGGACGAGGACACCAAACACTGTCGTATGTAACTGAAATTTTGCAGCGAGAAAAAGTGCAGCATAGATGCCAAGAGCATGATAGCAGTATTGACCATAAGACCACACGCCCCATTTTGAAATTGTTTTCAGCTTTGAAATTTTGAACAGCGAATTGTGCGAGTAATTCTGTTCGAGTATCACGAGAAGAAAAACTACTCCTGCAAGCATTCGGGTAACAGAAGGAACCGGCGCAAATTCAAGCAGGAATTTATATCCAAGAAAAACGGTGATTGTGATGATCCAGATAATGGCGGTTTGAGTTTTAGAAAGTTCTTCAAAATATTTTTTAAAACGCTGGTTGAAGAAAACAAGATATGCTCCGGTTGATCCAATAACCAGATCGCTCATAGAGGCGAGAAAATGAAACAAATAAATTTCACCATCATGCCGGTGAGTATAACGGAACGCGGCGCTGGTAATAAGTAGCACACCAAATGCATACGGAATTTTTTTAACAGGAAGAAATGAAAGTATCAGCGGCCACAAGAGATAGAACTGCTCTTCGGCGGCAATGCTCCACAACCTGTCCAGCACAGGACTATGAGGCGAATGGAGATATACAGCGTGAAAGTTTCCAAGAAAAAAAATATAATACCACGGATTGGCATCAGCGGAAGGGTAATGATCAAGCACCGGGTTTTGAAAATACCACTTTATTGCAGGAACAATTACAAAGCCGATCAGCAGTGTGAGATAATACACGGGCCAGATGCGAAGCACGCGTCGGATGTAAAAATTTCTGATGCTGATTTTGCCGGTTTGAAATTTTTCATTCAGCAGCAGGTAAGTGATCAAAAAACCACTGAGCACGAAAAAAAAATTTACGCCGAGGAATCCGTTCATGAATATCCACTTCTTCACAAAAACATAAACTGAGTTTGATTGTATGTAACCAAACTCCGTGTCGCCGCAGTGGCGCAGCAGCACAGCGAAGAATGCAAGGAAGCGCAATCCATCGAGGTTAGGAAAAAAAATCTTCTCCGGTTTTTGCTCCATTCAGAAAATCATTGAACTGATTTTTTTCTATCTGCTATTTTTTCAACTATCGTCAGTAATAAAAATGCTGCAGGAATAAGCAGAAGCAAATCTGCATGAATCAGAAAACGGATTTCCATATTGCGGTAAACAAACGAATTCCAGAAATACCAAAGAATGAAATAGAGCAGAATGATTTTCATCAGCAACGGAATTTTTTTCTTCATCCAATAAAACAAAATCAATCCGGAGAGTCCGAGAAAAATCATGATGGTTCGATAACCGAAAAGAACGGATGAAGCGAAATACACCATTCCGGTTGATGGCTTGTAAAGTCCGTTTTTGAAAAAACATTTTTTCAGATTCCCCAGCGGAACCCACAAATAATAATTCGCTTTGTTGTATTGAACCTGGTTCGCTTTCAGTTCGCTCCACAATTGTGCAATCTCTGCGCTGCAACTGCTGTCCTTCGGTAGATTCCCTTTTCGCAAACCTTCATTCTTAATAAATGCGCTGAAACCATAACCACAGTCGTGACACATTTTTGAAACGAGGGCAAGTTTTTCTGAATCACCTTTTACAATGTATGCAGCCGGAGGCCACTCCACATGTTCGCCGCCATTTACAATCTGTGAATATTGTGGTTGGTAATCTGTTTTGACCGCAAATACATAATCCATAAATCCCATGTAATCCTTATCCCAATTGATTACTGCACTTAAATCCTGAGAGAAAATGAGCCGGTCATGAAGAAAATAATTTCTTGCCGGCCACCATCCATATGTAATAACAAAACCAACAGTGATCAGCGAAACATATTTCAACACCGCATAAAAATTATTTCTATAATGAAACAACACGGCAAGTAAAACAGAAGGAAAAACAAAAATCAACTGCAAGCGGGTGAGTGAAGCGATACCCAGAAATACGCCGCACAAGAACAAATGCCTCTTGCGTGAATGGCGAACTAAATTCCAAAGTGAAAAAAGAACAATGAAGACACTGAATGTTTCAGCATACACTATAGGCGTCCACACGATCACAAACGGATACAGGGCATAAAGCAGTGCGGACAGTGCGCCCCACCGTTTGCTGGCAGATACCCGTTCCACGATTTTGTAAATAAGAAGGATGCTGATCGTGTCAAGAAAAATCTGAGCCCAGATGATCATGCGGTAACAGAGATCAGTATTTTCTCCGCTTAGCAGGTAGAAAAATCCAATGAAGAATGAGTAACCCGGCGGACGAAAAAAATACCCCGTGGGTTCAGAGAACTCCATAGTATAGGTTCCGTGATGAATCAGATTTTGAATACAAATCATCCAACCGGAAGTATCGCCTCCTACATAAAAGTCGCTGGTGCCGTAATAAATTTTAGCTACAAAAAGATAGAATAAAGCGCGAGCGGAAAATCCAATGAATAGTATCAGCCACAAATAATTTTTGCGCAGAAAATTTTTGATGCCCATTCTTATTTGGAGATTGTCCGGTAAATATGTTTATGAAAAAATATTTTTTCAGAACAATTAATCATATATCTCATGATGTATGTCCTTTCGGGAGTAACCGAGTTTCATAATCCGGTGTTCGGCTTCCTTAATCATTCCCCTCCATCCGCAGAGATAAAAATCCGCAGGGCGACCATCTGCAAATTCTTTTTCATAAAGCTGGTGAACATGACCGCGTGTTCCTGAATATTCCTGCGAATCTTCTTTTGACAAAACAAAGTGATAATTAAACTGCCGAAATTTTTTTTGAAGGGATTCAAATTCTTCTCTGAATAAAACATCTTTCAAGTGGCGGGTGCCGAAGAAGAGAGAAATTTTTTTGTGTTGCGGATTCTTCTCCGTGAGGTGATTCAACATACTGCGGAAAGGTGCGATGCCGGTCCCGGTGCAGATGAAGCACAATTCTTTTTCAATTTTTTCGGGCAGAATAAATTTCCCTTCAGGTCCGCGAAATTTCACCGAGTCATTTTCTTTTACTTCATAAAAAAAATATTCAGAAGCCCGACCACCCTTCAATCCCATAATCACCAGCTCAAAAATTTGCCCGTCGGGAGCGGAAGCAATAGAATAACTGCGCCAACGGTCTGCAGGTTTTTCGCCGACGGGTAAATCAAAAGTTACAAACTGTCCGGGCTTGAAGTTGAAATCGGAAACATGCGCGCGTAGTGTAATGTGACGAATGTTATCCGTGAGTTCAACAATTTTCAGAACCTGTGCATCATGCCATTCAATCTTGCTCA
>DMRR01000011.1 GCA_003455275.1 Bacteroidota bacterium
CACGGGTTAATGTTTTTCCATTGACCGGCATCGATGGCTTAAGAGATATTCCCAAATCCGAATAAGTATTTACGAAGTAGCAAAGCCAGCTCATATCGCTGCGATATGGAATAGCAATGGAGCCGCCACTCCCGCCTTCAAACATTTTTGTCCAGTTCTCCAGTGATAATCCACCTGCTGCTTCCTTGCTTTGATCTACATGACAACCCGCAGTAGCGCATCGTTTCACAATTATTTCTCCCACCTGATCAGGGAATCCATTAAGCTGTGTAGTGGAAATATCTTTTTTGCAAGAAGAGAGAAGAAATAAAAGACAGAATACAGAGGACGGAAGACCGAAGAAAATACAAGTGACAAAAAGTTTTCTCACAACCAAAGAATTTGTGAGTGCAAATTATGCGAGCGTTCTATTCTGAAAAAATATTTGAGGGGAGATTAACTTTTGGAAGGCAGCTACTAACTACCAACCACTAACCACCAATCACTAAACTTTAAAAATTATTTGCAACAATCAGCGCAGTGATAACAAGCGCCAGAAAAATAAAAACTGCAAGTTGAAGCATGCCATAATCGTGCTTCCATTTTTTTATCACACTTCTTCTTTCAGAAAATGTTTTTCTTTTAGAATCATGATGTGTGAAAATGTTCAGCAATTTATTTCAACACTTTATTGTATAACGAAATTTTTAGTTGCTCATTATCAGTTTGTATAGTTCAAAGTCCATATTGGGTTGGTAGTTCATACTGTATGAATAATCGTCTGCGTCGGCTTCCACTTGTTTTACGGTGTATGGATGAAGCGAAACAGCAAAGGTGCTTTCAGCTGTTTTGTTGCCTTCTAAGTAGGAGAAATAGAACATAATTTACTGTGGTTTTTGTCATGTTTTTAAAAGTCGAAGGACATCATGGTTTGGAAAGATGTTCCGGTCGCGGAGTTCTTACGAATGATTGGAAAAAGGTTACTGCATCCCGCACCAATTCTGCATTTTCTTATTCGGGCACCTGTAAATACTCCTAATCCGAGTTTTTCGATGCCTCCGATTGTCAGTTCAGTTCCTAAATTGAAACCGCTTTCGAAAAAGTGAGAGTATACCAGGTTAAAATAATTTCCTTCAACTGCGTGAACTCGCTTTTGAATACAGTTTACAAATTGAACTTGCACAATTTCTTTTGCATAATCATCGCCATTATTGTTGTTATCTATAACCTGATAGGTTCCGCTTAAGCAAAAGCGAGATGGAGTTTTTTCTATGTAAGAATTTTGACTGGCTGAATTGTAGTGAAGATGCTTATAGAAATAACCGATGCTATCCACCACCAAATCATTTAGAATGTCGCTCACTTCTACACCTTCAAAATGTAGTTGTGTGTTCAGTTCGCTTTCATAAACTTTTTTAGTGAAGTTGATTTTTCCTGCATCGTAAAGTGATGCGCTCACACCGAAATTTTCATTCAACTGGTAAGTGATTGAGGCATCGAAACCAATTCCTTTTCCATTTACATTCATCTTTCCGATTTGATTATTGTATTTCGGAACCTGAACAGGTGCGCCGGAGCTATCTAGAATTAACCCACTGTAAAACATTTGCTGGTCAAGAGTTATGTCAATGTATTTTCCTTCAGGATCAGTATAAATAAATGCATCGGTTTTCGGCATTTCAGTGAAAGCAATTCCCTGAAGCCATTTCACATTGGCACCAATAAGAATTTTTTTCTCATCACTTGAGGCTATTGGAATTTTGAATGAACCGCCAACTCCATATTCCCGATAATAGAGCGAATTGATTCCGACCAAACCCACATTCACATTCTGACCAACGAACTGCGCGTTTCCTTTCCACGCTAGCTTCAATAAATCATCGGAAAAAAATAAATCGCCGCAGGCGCGGTCGCGAACGAAAGCACGGATGCTTCCGCATGCATCATCAAAAGTTCCAAAGTTTTTTTCAAAAAGAAAAACCGGAATATCCATTCCGATGGTAATTGAATTTTGTTTTTGAAGCTGTGATATGAATTCATCAACCGTTGCATTTGTAAATGTGTCGGTATTGTACAGTTGAAATATTTTGCTGAACGGAAATCCATTGCTGCCTCCATAAATTCCTAATCCGTAACTGATGTGCCACCTTGCAAAATCATTTGAATACTTCGATGGAGTTGAAAGCCCGGCATAATTCCCAAACAGCGGACTGAATTGTAAATTGTTGGCTGACTGAGCAGAACTGTGTGACGCGTGAATGGTAAAAAGTGAAAGGAGAGCAGCGAGTCGAAGTGTTTTCACAGGCAAGAAATTTTATCAGAGTTCTATGTCGGCAGTAAGTTGAAGGTCAATCTTATTTTGCTTTCGCAAATGCACAGGCGCAGAGGATGGCAGGCAAATAATTTTCGAATGAACAAATTTTGTGTTATTGAGCATGTCGATTTTCGCAGCGTTCACCTTAATAAGAAGAACAGTATCTGACGAAGCGAGAATATTTCCACTCGCATCTGCTGTAGCTGAGGGAACTTCAGTATTTTCAAATAGTGAATCAAGCAACACATTATGCTTGTCTAAAAAATAAAACTGAATGCGAAGAGCATCAGCAATTTTGCTGGTCGAAAAAAGTTTAAGAATGCCACCGTCTTTTTGATTGAATGGATTGCTGAAGTTCGGATGAAAATCAGTGGTGTCTTCAATGTTGAGCGTGTTGCTGGGTTTCAGAACTATTTCATTCAGACCTAGCACATCTAATTTGACCTGAACATTTATTGAGTTAGTACTGTCAATTGTTATTGGAGAAGCTACCCCATCGCTTGCTATGTTCAGCACAGTAACATTTACTGCGTTTTCAATTTTTTGATTAATGATCTTATCAATCCTGGTTGTGCTTTGCCCGGGCTGCAAATCATTCATTAGAGTGAACTGATAGATAAAACTGTTGTCAGAAGGATTTTGAACAGCCAGCACCAAACCTTGTTTTAGGTTTACAGGAAAATTATTCTTTATGTATAGCTGTATGTTAGCTGTATCAACTGATACACTTTGGACTTTTGAAGTTAATAGAAAATTATGCGGACCAACTTTTAAGTTCGCAAAAGGCAGCAACAATGGAAATGACCCGGTTTGAATTCCTATTTCGGCTACTGAAAAATCTCTTCCGAAACTGAAAGATTGAACACTGTTGAGGTTGTCTATAGCTAGCTCCGATTTTGCAAGTGGACCTACATAATGAAATCCGCTTCCGTGAGGATCAATATCAAATTCTTTTTTGCAACTTGTGGTGAGAGCGAAAAGCGAAAGTATGATGGCTGAAAGTCGAAGTGTTTTCAAGCAGAAAGGAATTTTTCAAACTCACTTTACAAACTGATTTAGATAAAGTTTCATTTATCCTTCAGTTATTCTTGTTCAGCTTTTATAAATATTAATTCAGATAGAAAAACTATTAATCAATATTCAATAAATAAGTTGGTCTAATTCAATGAAATCAACTCTTAAACTAAAAGGGAAGGTATTCCCATAACATCTTGTCGATTCAGTACTATTTATTTATTTGTACCGGGATGCAATAAATGCGGCCCGAATTTTTTTTCAGACCAAAATATTTTAAGGTTTCAGATAGCGGTGCGTTTAAATAGATGGAAGGACTTTTGAAAAAAAACAACAGGTATAAAAACTCATAGCATAAATCATGTTGTTGAATTCACGATCAAAAAATATAGCGGCATTCCTATCGTGATGTTAAATGGAAATGTTACGCCTAACGCCATCGGTACATACAAGCCTGGGTCGGATTTTGGAGCAGCCAAACGCATGGCAGCCGGAACAGCAATGTATGAAGCACTTGCAGCCAATATTGAAAATATAAACCTGTTGCCAATATCATGTGTGAGAAGCGATACTGTTCACGCAATTTTTTGCAAC
>DMRR01000253.1 GCA_003455275.1 Bacteroidota bacterium
ACCAGTGACGAATGAATCTCCATGCACACATAAAGAAAACACCAAACACAAATCCAAGCAAGATCATTGCCCGGCTGAAACGCAAACTGTCGTCCAGGAATCCATAAACTGCTGAAATGATAAGTGTACCAATCAACAACCCGCGAATAATTTTTGAAGGCCGGGAGTTGCGGTCATATCCGCCGCTGAAATAAACACTAAGCAGCCACACCAATATGTAAACCGGAACAACAATGAAAATAAATTGAGGCGGATAGTTCACCCCTTCGGATGCTTTCACTTTTGTTTCCCATATGTTTTTGAAAAACAACATAGCAGCATACAATCCAATTCCATCAATGGCAGGTGCTGCAATGGATGAAATAAATCTTCTGATTAATGCAAGAGATGCACGCAGGTAGATCGCAGCATTAAGCATGAAAATGAGTCCGCTTGCTCTTTGCTGCGAAAAATGCTTGCGCGCAAACACAATCATCGCCATGTAAAACATGCGCACATAGTTGAGCGAACCCCGCTTGGTACTTTCACCTTTATAGTGAATGATACGAGTGTCAGCGAAATAATAATTCTTCCATCCGCTCTTTATCACACGATAAGAGAGGTCAATGTCTTCGCCATACATGAAAAAATTTTCATCCAACAAGCCGCATTGGTCGAGAGCTTTTTTGCGAAGCAACATGAATGCACCGGCGAGCACTTCGGCTTCGTTCGTTTCATCAGGCGATAGATTTCCGAGATAATATTTCGCAAAAGTTTTGGAGCGTGGAAAAAGTTTTGTTAAGCCGAATGCTTTATAGAATGCAACTGCCGGAGTTGGAAATCCGCGCTTCGATTCAGGAAGAAATTTTCCGGAGCCATCGAGCATTTTCACACCGAGCGCGCCCGCATCAGCATGTTCATCCATAAAGCGAATGCATTTTTCAAAAGTGTCTTCTTCCACCACGGTGTCGGGATTCAGAAGTAATACATATTCTCCTTTCGAAATTTTAATCGCCTGGTTATTGGCGCGAGAGAAACCAACATTCTCTTTATTCTCAATAAGAATTATTTCCGGAAATTTTTGCTTCAGCATTTCCACCGAACCATCCACTGAATGATTGTCCACTACAAAAATTTCTACAGCAAGGTTGCGCGATGCTTTTCGAACTGAGAGCAGCGCCTGCTCCAAAAAAGATTTTACATTGTAATTGACAACAACAACAGACAGCTTAATCATTCGAATGATTCGAAAAATATTTTTTTGAAAATAAATTCCGTGACTATTCCCCTCTCTTTGTGAAAGAGGTTAGGGGTGAGGTTGCATGAACGGAAATAACAATGCATTAAATTCATTCGCGGTTGACGAGATAATTTTCATAAGGCAATCGCGTAGCAATTGAGCGTGCGAGCGTAAGATCATCGGTATATTCCAGTTCGCCTCCAAAAGCCACACCGCGGGCCAGGGTAGTAATTTTTATTCCGGTGTTGTTTTGTAGTTTTCTTGAAATATAAAAAATGGTAGTGTCTCCTTCCATGGTTGGGCTTAACGCCATAAGCACCTCATTTATTTCACCGGCATGTGTTCGCTGTATAAGTGATTCAATATTCAGCGCATCAGGACCAATTCCTTCAAGTGGACTGATAACACCGCCGAGCACATGATAGAGTCCATTGTATTGAGCTGTGTTTTCAATTGCAATCACATCACGAAAATTTTCGACTACACACACAACCGTGCGGTTGCGTACGCGGCTGCTGCAGATGTTGCAATACTCTCCATCTGAAATATTGTGGCATGTTTTACAGAACCGGATTTCGCTCCGCATTTTTTGAATTCGATCCGAGAATAATGTAACCGATTCGTTCGACTGGCGGAGTAAGTGCAATACCAGCCGAAGCGCAGTCTTCCTTCCTATGCCCGGAAGTTTTTCAAATTCACTCACTGCATCTTCAATAAGTTTCGACGGAAAATTCATGCGATAAAAGTAGGAGAAGCAAAATGAAAAAATTCATGGCATATTTCTAAATTCACCACCAATGTATCCCTCACTCCGAAAATTCATTTCAAATTTTGTTTCACTCACCAATACTGAGTTGGATGAAATTGAAAAACATTTTGAACCGCTGCAACTCAAGCACGGCGAGTATTGGGTGAAAGAAGGAAAAATTGGTCGCCACCTTGGATTCATACTGAGCGGATATATGCGCAAATACATTTTGACAGATGTAGGAGAGGAGACCATACATATTTCTCCTCCCGGCGAATTCATTATTCCTTTCTACAGTTTCTTTTCACAAAAACCTTCGCCTGAAAATTTGCAGGCGATCACCGACTGCGAGTTGCTTATTCTGCCTTACCCTGCATTAGAAAATTTGTATTCACAAAATCCGAAAATGGAAAGAGTTGGAAGATTAGTGGTGCAATACCATTTATTGTTGAAAGAAGGAAGAGTGATTTCATTTGTGCAGCAAAGTGCTGAAGAACGATTCGATGAGTTGATGAAATCGCATTCAGATTATTTTCAACATGTGCCGCTGCAACATATCGCTTCCTATCTCGGAATGACTCCGGAAACACTGAGCAGGATTCGCTCACGAAAGAAATAGTTTCATCACCACAGAGTTTCACAGTGTAAATACACAGAGGAACACAATGTGACTCTGCGACAAACTCTGGGCAACTCTGTGGTTTAGCTGCCAAGAAACTTGACACTCTTGAGAGAAAATCTATTTTAGCACTCTAAGATTTCAGATATGGATTACCAAATTAAGGAGGAAGGAAAGTTCCGCTATATAGAAGAAGGCGAAGGCGACACCCTGATGTTACTTCACGGTTTGTTTGGCGCACTCAGTAATTTCCGTTACATACTTGATTCCTTCAAAGGAAATTTCAGAGTAGTGATTCCTATTCTTCCAATAACTGAAATGGATATTCATGATGCTTCCGTACGCGGCCTGGAGCGCTATACACACGAGTTTGTACAAGCATTATCTCTTGATAAATTCATTCTGCTTGGCAATTCTTTAGGCGGACATATTGCTCAGTTGTATGCGCTTGCTCACCCTGAAAAAGTGAGGGCCCTCATTCTAACAGGCAGCAGCGGCTTGTTTGAAAGCGCGATGGGAAGCAGTTTCCCGAAGCGCGGTGATTACGAATTCATGAAGCAACGCACAGAATATACTTTTTACGACCCCAAAACAGCGACTAAGGAATTGGTTGATGAAGTTTTTGAAATGGTGAACAACCGCGGAAAAGCGTTTCGGATAATTTCTGTTGCAAAGTCAGCCATGCGTGAAAATCTTGCAACTGAATTGCACAACATTAAATGCCCTGTGTGCCTCATCTGGGGAAAGAATGATAACATCACTCCTCCGTTTGTTGCCGAAGAATTTCAGCGACTCATTCCGCATGCTGATTTATTTTGGATGGATAAATGCGGGCACGCACCCATGATGGAAAAGCCCGAAGAATTTAATACTCTTCTCGAAAAATTTCTTAATAAAATTTCTGTTTCTGCCTAAATCATTTCATGAGAGCTGCTGACCTTATTTCGCAAACTGTTCCACTTCTGAAAAAAAATGATACCGGTTCATTCGCGCTGCAAGCTATGAGCGACCAGCATTTGTCTCAATTGCCGCTGGTACATGAGGGAAAGCTGATAGGCCTTATTCGGGAAGAAGATATTATTAATCATCATAAAAATGATTCAAAACTGCAGGAAATGAAACTGCATGTGACTAAACCATTCATTCATGATTACGAACACATTTTCGAAGTGCTGAAAGTTGCGAGTGAAATGAAAATGAAAGTTGTGCCGGTGGTTGATAAAGAAGAAAATTTTCTTGGGTGCATCACGCTTGAAAATTTGATGAACTATTTCGCAAAAGACACAGACATATTAGAACCGGGAGCAATTGTAGTTTTAGAAATAGCAGTGAATGATTATTCTCTTTCAGAAATTTCGCGCATTGTAGAAACCGAAGGAGCAAAAATTCTTTGTGTCTTTACAGGTACTAATCCCGAGAAAACACAAATTGAACTCACCTTAAAACTTAATGTCAGCGACATTCAGGCCATCACTCAATCATTGCAGCGTCATAATTATGTAGTGAAAGATTCTTATCAGGAACCTGAATATTTCGAAGACCTGAAAGCCCGTTACGATGAGTTGATGGACTATCTTGATATTTAAGATTGTTTCCTTCAGCTTAAAATTTTTTTTCAGAATTTTTTTCTCTATCGGATTTTATTACGAATCAGATTTTTTTTATTCTGAATTTCTCTTTTCGAAAATTTTAAAAAAAATTTTTTATGATTTTTAGTAAAAAAATTTTTTTGTTCTGATTAGTGAACAGAATTTTTTGAGAAGAAATTTTTACCGTTAAAAGGAATTTTCGCGCATACACACCAAATAAAAATAAATATTTTATCAGGTTAAATCAGAGGCCTGAAAAATTTTAATCCTTTGAAACTGTTGCTGGGTAAGCATTTCAAAGAAATAGAAAAGCAGAAGCAAAACTTCGTCTTGTCATTCCATTTTTGAATTGATGTTTCAAAAAAAAAAAAATGAAGAGCAATGCATTTATGATTTCATCAGCGCAACATGAATTCACAACAATGTGTGTATAAAGGAAAGAGAAAAAAAACTTTGCAAGTCGAAGAATACTGTTAACATTGACTCATCAAAATTTTTTAACTATGGCTACAAAGAAAAAAGCTGCTAAGAAGGCGAAGAAAGGCGCTAAGAAAGCAGCAAAGAAGAAGAGATAATTCCTCTAAACTTCTCAGAAACTCAAAGGGCGACCAGCGGTCGCCCTTTGTTTTTTTATTTCAGTCAGAAAATATTTTATGAAAAAAAATTTAAAGTTGTCTTTACAAATAATCAATAACGATAAACTGATAACAGTTAATCAAGTGATTGCCCACTTCGGTTTGATAACTCCAGTACACTCTGATATTCCTCCGGTGTCAGATCGTCGAAGAAAAAATTAATCGGGTTTATTTTCTTTCCATTCTTAATTACTTCATAATGGCAGTGCGGTCCGGTAGATTTTCCGGTGTTGCCAACATAACCAATGATGTCACCGCGATTTACTTTTTGTCCGATACGAACTTTCACTCTGCTCATGTGTCCGTAAAGTGTTTGATATCCGAAACCGTGCGTGATGATTACATGATTGCCGTAACCGCGTCCGTCATAATCCACCAAACTCACCACACCGTTTCCGGTTGCGTAAATCGGAGTTCCTATCGGAGCATTGAAATCAATTCCTTCGTGCATACGCGGAACTTTGTAAATCGGATCAATTCGCATTCCGAAACCACTCCCAATGTATTTCAGTTTCTTATTCGATACAGGCTGAATGGCGGGAATCGAAGCAAGCATTTCAGTTTTACTCTTTATCAATTTGGCAAGTTGGTCATAACTCTTTGATTGAATATAAATTTTGTATCGTGACTGAATAAGTTTTTCCCAGGTGCTTTTCATCAGTTCCGAATTATCATAACCATTTAACTCTTCAAATCGATTACTTCCGCCGTAACCACCAGCTCGCACATTTTCCGGAATCGGTTCGGCTTCAAAAATCACCCGGTAGATATTATCGTCTCGATCCTGTAAATCAGTTAGCGCTTCATCTATATCTTCAATTTTACTATTCAGCAGATCGAATTGTTCCTGCATTTGTGATAACTCGCGTTTCAGTTTTTTTTCTTTCGGTGAATCCAGGTAGGTATAAGCGATATAGACGATGATGAAAGCAAATACACTTGCAGCAGAGAGGAATCCGAGCACTTTCAAAAATTTTCTGCCAATGCCTTCTACATACTTTTCGTATCGTAAACTTTTTGGATTATAGAAGTATTTAATTTTTTTCATCGGGTGTTTGCAAAGTCTGGATCTGGTGTGGTTCTGAAAGTGGGGTGGGTTTAACTAAATTTACGCGCTGAAATTTTCAATGGCAATTTAACGATTCAAAACAACACAACACAAGTATTCCTTTTTTTTATATGATGACTTCGCAGGAAATCAGAAAAACTTTTCTCGACTTTTTTAAATCTAAAAGTCATCTCATTGTTCCGAGCGCACCGATTGTGGTGAAGAATGATCCCACCCTGATGTTCACGAATGCAGGAATGAATCAGTTCAAAGATTTTTTTCTGGGCAATCAAACTCCGACTGCGCCGCGCATTGCTGATACGCAAAAATGTTTGCGCGTGAGCGGCAAGCACAATGATTTGGAAGAAGTTGGAATTGATACTTATCACCACACCATGTTCGAGATGCTCGGCAACTGGAGCT
>DMRR01000229.1 GCA_003455275.1 Bacteroidota bacterium
TAGCGATATCGATACTTCGGCACTTCACAAACTGATTGATTACAAAACTTCTTTTAGTGATTCATCCGCAGCGAAGCAGCAAGTCAGTATTATTTTTTCTCAATTGTGGCAGCGAGGCTACCTCCTGGCACAAGTGAATTCAATTCAAAAAGATTCAACTCATCTTGGTGTAAATCTTTCAATAGGAAAACAAGTTGAGTGGGCTAAACTTTCGAAAGGAAATGTTCCGGATGATTTACTGAACCGCCTGAACATAAAGCCACAGCAGTTTTCAGGCGAACGGGTTTCTTACCCTGAAGTTTTTTCAATCGAAGAAAAAATGCTTGACTATCTAGAGAACAACGGATTTCCTTTTGCCAGTCTGAAACTTGATAGTGTGAAGTGGAATCAAAACACATTGAACGCATCGCTCATGCTTGAAAAAGGCAAGCTGATTACGATTGACAGCATTAAGGTAAATGGTTCTGCGAAAATTTCCCGTGCGTATCTCTACGGTTATCTCGGAATTTCTCCCGGCGATTTGTATCGCGAAAATCTGATTCGAAAAATGAGTGTTCAGCTGAGCGAAATTCCTTTTGTGGAACAAGAGAGTCAACCTCGGGTGATTTTTAACAATGACAAAGCGAGTATCATTCTCAATCTAGATTCGAAAAATGCAAGCAAGTTTGATTTGGTGATTGGTGTGTTGCCAAACAATCGTGTGTCAGGTAAAGTATTAGTCACCGGAAACGGTTCACTTGATATGTGGAACTCACTCGGTCGCGGCGAGCGAGTTAAACTCACACTCGACAAGCTACAACCACGAAGTACTGAATTCAAATCCGCGATAGAGTATCCATACCTGTTTCAGCAACCTTTTGGTGTAAACCTGGCGTTCGAAATTTTTAAGAACGATACTTTTTACCTCGATGTGAAAAAGGAAATCGGCATTCAGTATTTATTCAGTGGAAGAAATTATTTGAAAGGCTTTGTGAGAAATACTTCTTCGTCGTTGTTGTCGGTCGATACTTTTGAAATCAAACAATCGCACACTCTTCCATCGCAATTGGATTTGTCAGTCACCTACTATGGGTTAGAAACTGTTTTTGAAAACCTCGACTATCATCTCAGTCCTCGGCGCGGTTGGTACTTATTTGCTTCTGCAGCTGTAGGAAGCCGCAAGGTGATTCGCAATCCGGTCATTACACAGTTGAAGGACACAAACGAACCGGGATTCAATTTCACTACACTTTATGATTCACTGCCAAAAAATTCTGTCCGCTATGAGTTGCAAGGGCGAATTGAAAAATATTCTTCCATCAGCAGAACTCAAGTGCTGAAATTTTCTTTACAATCGAAAGGATTAATTGCTCCGGATATTTTTCAAAATGAGCTTTACCGAATTGGGGGAACACGGTTGCTGCGTGGATTTGATGAGCAAAGTATATATGCCTCGTGGTATAATGTTTTCACTGCAGAATATCGTTACCTGATACAACGCAATTCATATTTGTTTTTGTTTTATGATATTGCCTACTACGAACACCAGTTGAAAAATAATTTTTACACCGACACACCCATGGGTGCCGGAGCCGGTTTAACATTTCAAACAAAGGCAGGCATATTTGGCGTCAGTTATGCGCTTGGGAAGGAGAGAGGAAATTCATTTCAGTTTCGTTCAGCAAAAATTCATTTCGGATATGTTAATGAGTTTTAGATTCTGGAAAATTATTTTTCTAATTCTTCTAAGTTTTTTTTCTATAAAAAATTCTACAGGACAGGCTGAAAGAATCATTTCTCCTGCACAGGCGCAAATGGATAGTTTGCAGCAATCTAAACACAGCTGGAAATTAATTTCCCCTCAAACTGTGCTTCAGCAAAATTCAAAAAAAGCAAGCGCAGAAATTGTGATTAAGCAAAGAAATGATGGATGGAAATCATGGATGTTTTATTTACTCCTGGGCTTACTGATTTTTTTGGTTTTTATCCGCATCAATTATGCGCGGGAGTTTTCCGAAACATTTTTAATATTTAAACCGATAGGAATTAATCAGCAGTTGTTTCGAGATAACTATGGGATTGCCCGGCTCGGATCATTTTTTATAAGCACTTATTCTTCCCTCATAATTGGAGTCTATATTTTTCTTCTTGGATTTTATTTTCATTTTATACCATCAGATTCTTCCATGCTTGTCCTTGCTTTTTCAGTTGCGATCGGGGCTTTGCTTTTTCGATTTGCCGTATTGCGGGTTGCCGGAGTTTTATTCCCTTTCAAAAAAGAAATTCGTTTTTATCAATACAATGAAATTCAAATCAATCGTGTAACCGGGATTTTATTGCTGCCGGTTCTTTTCCTTGTTTCCTTTAGCCCACCGCTGGTTGAGCAATTTGTGGTCGTATTAAGTTTGATAATATTCGGCTGCTTAATCCTATTTCGTTACCTGCGCGGATTTATAATTGGTGCGGACTACTTCAGGCGGCATAAGTTTCACTTCCTCATTTATATTTGCGCCCTCGAAATTTCGCCCGCTGTTATTTTGATTAAGGTAGTGAGGGAATGGGCTTCTGGTTTATAAGCGTGCAGTAAAATACATTCAATGAAGTTGACAAAAGCGAAGAAGTCAATTAAAAAAGTAACCCGCAATATCACTAAGGTCGCGGCAAAAGTTTCAAAACCGGTTTTGAAAAGTGTAAAGCAAGCATTGAAGAAGGAACAAAATGTTTCTTCAAGAAGTGTTTCAGGTATCTCAAAGAAAATAAAAACAGTTTTGCTCACACAGGCAAAACCGGAGAATGATAAGAACCCTTATATAGAACTTTCACGCAAGTATCAGCTCGAAATTGAATTCAAACCTTTTGTTCATCTTGAACAAGTGACTGCAAGCGTTTTCAGAAAATTCAAAGTAAATCCACTGAACTTTGATTCAGTAGTGATTACCAGCCGAAATATTGCCGATCATTTTTTCAAACTGTGCGAGGATATGCGTATTCGGATGCCGGACGAAACCAAGTATTACTGCATGACCGAATCAGTTGCTCTTTATCTGCAGAAATACATTCAGTATCGCAAGCGTCGTGTTTTTTATGGTGAAGGTTCGCTTGATAGTTTTTTTAAAGAAGTTTTACATTACTATAAGGAGGGAGATAAATTTTTTATTCCGTGTGCAGATGTTCACAAGAGTGACATTGCTGACTTTTTGCGAAAGCACAATATTCATCATGCAGAAGGTGTGATACTTAACACGGTTCCCATTGAATTGAAGAAAAAAGATTTACAGCATGATGCCTTAATCTTTTTTTCACCCGGCGGAGTAAATGCATTACTTAAAAATTTTCCGGATTACAAGCAGAAGGGTCAGGTGATTGGTGGTTTTGGACCTTTGACAGTTGCAGCAATTGAAGATGAAAACTGGAAGTGCGACATCATTGCTCCAACTCCCGAATCACCTTCCATGGCTATGGCTTTAGAGAAATATATCCTGGCTTCAAGAGGGAAATAATTTTTCTATTTCGTGCTGAGTGTTTTTACCCGAAGCACTACTTCGTAATTTGAATCTCCAATTTTTTTAGAGAACTCAACTTCAATTACCATATTCTTATACTTTTCAGAATAGCCATCGCCAACTATAAAAGTAAGCAGATAGGTCAATTTGGATTCATAGCTATCACTGTTATAATCCTTGGTATCAGAAACCATGGTGCAACAATTAATACCACAATCTTTTAGTTGCTGAGCGTAATAATTATATTTTGAAAGTGCATCAGTTCGTGTGCCCTCAAAAAGTAAATTATACCAGGTATAGTTGCCCCCAAGAAATCCTCCTGAAATTTCTGCATCTGAACTTCCGGTCACCTTGATAGTTGAAATATTTTCATTGTCAAGATTCAGATCATCTTCAATCACAGTTCCTTTGATGTGACTGAAATCATTTGGGTAATCAGCTACCACTTTCTGAAGCGAGGAACAAAAATCATATTCATTGTAAGGATAATTTTTTTTCAGTTCATCATTCTTTTTTGATTGTTCCAGCCAGTTATCCAAGAAATTTTGATTTTGATCTGTGTCATCAGCGGATTTTGCTTCACCGGTTTGTGAATCATCTGAGTATGCCGGTGTGGTATTTTTTTCATCTTGAGTGGTTCCCTGGAAGACTCCATTTTCAAAATAGCCATCCATTATTTTTCCTTCAGCGCTATGGTAGTAACCTTTTCCATCCAGCACATTCGCACTGAAGTGTCCGTAATAAAAACTTCCATCCTTCCAATCCATTCTTCCATATCCATCCTGAATTCCGTTTTTCCATTCACCAATGTAAGAATCACCATCCTCCCAGAGATAAATACCAATCCCGTTGGAACAATCTCCGCTAATGCATGAGCCATTCCAATCAATATCATAAGAACTGCTCAGCACTCCGTCAGTAAAAGTTCCTGATTGAATTTTCCCATTGTTATCCTGGTAATAACCTTTTCCATCTAACTTACCGTTCAGGAAATGACCGAAATAAAAACTTCCGTTCGCCCATACATATTCACCTAATCCTGTTCTTGCTCCGTTGTAATATTCACCAGTATATGTATCACCACTATCCCAAACAAAGGTGCCGATTCCATTGTTGCAGTCACCAGAAAGGCATTGGGCTTGTGTATGCAGGTAAGAAAGGCTAACTCCGATAAAAAAAAGTAAGATGGAAATTTTGTTTTTCATGATCAGAAAAATTTGAGTGAAGGTCGAATATTTTTCGAAGTGTGTGTATCTGGTTTTTGATTTTTAAGGAGCATAAGTGTGAGTTTATATTTTGCGTCAAATATTTTTTTCAAATGGATGAAAGCAAACTGCCTCACGAAGAACAATCACCGGAAATGAAACGCTCGCTTGGTTTATATGATGCAACCATGCTGGTAGCCGGCTCAATGATTGGTTCCGGAATTTTTATTGTGAGCTCCGATATGAGCCGCACAATTGGAAGTGCAGGCTGGCTTATGGTGCTCTGGATTTTGAGCGGAGTGATTACGGTTATGGCGGCGCTCAGTTATGGAGAACTCGCCGGCATGATGCCGAAGGCTGGGGGACAATTTGTTTACATTGAAAGAGCCTGGGGAAAATTTGTTTCGTTTCTCTATGGATGGACAGTATTCACGGTGATTCAAACAGGAGTGATTGCTGCGGTTGCAGTCGCGTTCGCGAAATACAGTGCCGTTTTTTTTCCAGCACTTAGTCCGGATAATGTATTAATAGAAATGGGTCCTTTGAAAATTGCAGCGAGTCAATTATTCGCAATAGCACTGATAGTTTTTCTAACATGGATCAATACGCGGGGAATTCAAAACGGAAAAATGATTCAAACCATTTTCACTTCTGCAAAACTGCTTGCATTACTTCTGCTCATAGTCCTTGGAATCGGAATAGGGTTACAACATTCAACTCTCATCGATAACTTCAAAGACATGTGGAATGCTCAGTCAACTACAAAGAATTCTGATGGAGCATGGAGTGTTGAATCGCTATCCGGATTTGCACTGATACTGGCACTGGGCACTGCTATGATTGGGTCACTCTTCAGCAGTGATGCATGGAACAATGTCACTTTCATTGCCGGAGAAATTCATGAACCGAAAAAAAATATTCCGCGCTCGCTCATTCTCGGAACCGGAATAGTAACTCTGTTGTATTTGCTCGCAAATGTTTCTTATTTGTCACTGCTTCCATTGAAGGGTACTGCACACGCGGGCGATGTGCTGGGCCAGGGAATTCAGTTTGCAGGAGGCATCACACCAAAAGGTGAAACCATTGACAGGGTAGGAACGGCAGCAGCTTCTCTCATCTTTGGAAATATTTCGGTTTACCTGATGGCTGCGCTCATCATGATTTCAACTTTCGGATGCAACAATGGAATCATACTTGCCGGCGGAAGATTCTATTATGCAATGGCGAAGGATGGCTTATTCTTTAAGCAAGCAGAGAAACTGAACAGTAAAAGCGTTCCGGCAAATGCATTGTGGGTGCAGGCAGTGTGGGCAAGTGTACTTTGCTTAAGCGGTAAGTATGGTGACTTGCTCGACTATACCACTTTCGCATCATTGATTTTTTACATCGTAACCATTGCAGGAATTTTTGCACTTCGCAAAAGAGAACCAAACGCTGAGCGACCTTACAAGGCACTGGGCTATCCCTTTGTTCCGGTTCTGTATATTGTTCTTGCGTTCAGCATTTGCGCTATACTGCTTTACACAAAAACTTTTAACACAGGAATCGGATTGCTGATTGTTGCACTCGGTGCTCCTGTTTATTTGTTTACTGTTGGAAGGAAGAAAATAATTGGCAATTAGTTTTTAGAAGTTAGCATTTAGCGAATTCTTAATCCGGTATAAATTATTTCTGAGAAATATTTCTGCCATTGGAAAATCTGAATTCTAAAATCTTCAATCTAAAATCTTCCTCCCGGTTACATTTGCGAAAATTTTTTTCGAAGTAACTATTATGCATTTAAGTGAACACGAAGTATTAAGAAGACAAGCGTTAGATGAATTGATAAAGCTGGGAGTGAATCCTTATCCCGCTGAGTTGTTTGAAGTCAATGACAATTCGGTTAATATTAAAACTGAGTTTGAAAAGGATGCACTTCATTTCGAAGGAAAAACAATTTCCATTGCAGGAAGAATCATGAGTCGTCGCGATATGGGAAAAGCATCCTTTGTAGTGATACAGGATGCTGTTGGAAAAATTCAGTTGTATGTAAAGCGCGATGACATCTGCCCGGGTGAAGACAAGAGTTTGTATGATGTGATTTGTAAAAAACTTCTTGACCTCGGAGATTTTATTGGCGTGAAAGGTTTTGTATTCCGAACCAAGATGGGAGAAATATCCATTCATGTTCAGGAAATAAAATTGTTATCAAAAGCGCTGAAACCGCTCCCGGTGGTGAAAGAAAAAGAAGGAGAAGTTTTTGATGCTGTAAATGATGTCGAGTTGCGCTATCGTCAGCGGTATGTTGACTTAAATATTAATCCTCATTCGAAAGAAGTATTTGTTCAGCGCAGCAAACTGGTGGCGAGCATGAGAAATTTTCTTTCTTCGAAAAGTTATCTTGAAGTTGAAACTCCTATTCTGCAACCGCTCTATGGCGGTGCAGCAGCGCGCCCGTTCAAGACTCATCACAATGCGCTTGACATGACCTTGTATATGCGTATTGCAAATGAACTTTATCTAAAACGATTAATCGTTGGCGGATTTGATGGAGTGTTTGAGTTTGCAAAAGATTTCCGCAACGAAGGAATGGATCGTTTTCACAATCCGGAATTCACACAGATGGAATTGTATGTCGCTTACAAGGACTACTACTGGATGATGGATTTGGTGGAAGAAATGGTGGAACGAATTGCACTGGACCTTCATGGAACCACTGAAGTAAAAGTGGGTGAGCACCTCATCAACTTCAGGCGACCGTGGAAACGATTCACTATGTTCGAGGCGATTCAGCATTTTACCGGAATTGATATTTCAAACATGAATGAAGAACAACTCCGCACCACTGCAAGAGAACTTCATGTTCCTATTGACAACACAATGGGAAAAGGAAAACTGATTGATGAAATTTTCGGAGAAAAATGTGAAGCGCAATTGATTCAACCAACCTTTATCACAGATTATCCTGTCGAGATGAGTCCGCTTGCGAAGAAACATCGTAGTAAGGAAGGATTGGTAGAAAGGTTTGAAGCGATTTGCAACGGAAAAGAAATATGCAATGCTTTCTCAGAGTTAAACGATCCGCTCGATCAGCGGCGCAGATTTGAAGAACAACTTGAACTAGGCAAGCGGGGAGATGAGGAAGCTATGATGCTTGATGAAGATTTCTTGCGCTCACTGGAATATGGAATGCCGCCAACAGCAGGGCTCGGAATGGGAATTGATCGCCTCGCAATGATTATGACCAACTCACATTCTATTCAGGATGTGCTGCTCTTTCCTCACATGCGACCGGAGCAAACCACTCTATAATAATTTCAGGAAACCGCATCTGTTTATTTGAATCAATGACAGAACAAAAAAAATCACCCGGTAATTCCAATTTCCTCTGGCTAATTGCACATGAAGCAGTTTGTATTTTTTTGCTTCTTAGAGTGGCTGGCTATTCTAAAATTTCCGATGGCAAATCTGTATTGATGAGT
>DMRR01000041.1 GCA_003455275.1 Bacteroidota bacterium
CCATCACGCATACTTACATCTAAAACTGATGATAATCTTCCACCATACTCGGCCGGCATTCCTCCTTTATAAAGAGTGGAGCTATTAATTGCATCTGCATTAAACACGCTGAAGAAGCCAAACAAATGGCCGGTGTTATACACAGTCGCATTATCGAGCAGAACAAGATTCTGATCTGGCCCACCGCCTCGAACATAAAATCCGCTAGTCCCCTCAGTTCCGCCCTGAACGCCCGGAAGCAACTGAATTGTTTTCATAATATCCACCTCGCCGAAAATTGCGGGAATGGTTTTTATTCTTTCCATTTTCAATTCAATCTTTCCCATTTCAGCATCATTGACATTGGCATCTTTTTTTTCAGTTTCAATTACTACTTCATTAAGTGTGCTCGCCTTTGGCGAAAGATTGATATTTAACCGTGTATCTTGATTCAACTGAATATTTCTTTCAAAAGAAATAAATCCAACATAGGAAAAGATTACCTCATAATTTCCGGAAGGAAGAGTAATTGAGTAGAAACCAAATTCGTTAGTATAGGCGCCTTGTCCATTATTCTTTATAAATACAGATGCTGCAATTAAACTTTCACCAGAAACGGAATCTTTAACATAACCGCTTAGAGTGAATTTATCCTGTGCGAAAGTTTTGTTTGGAAAGAATTGAATTGAAAAAAAACAGAGGAGAGTGAATACTGAAAAAAGTATTTTCATAATCGCGCGCAAATGTATGCGACGACAATAGCTGATGAAATATTGGAAACAAGATCAATAATCTTAACATAAATTTTTTAATCAGTATCAAAAACAAAAAACCCGCTCTGAGATTTTCAAAGCGGGTTTTCATATTTTAGTTGTAATAAATTTATTTCACTTTATCAATAATTGCTTTAAAAGCATTCGGTTCATTCATCGCAAGATCAGCTAGCACCTTACGGTTAATATCAATATTATTTTTTTTCAAAGCAGCCATAAACCTGCTATAGCTCATTCCATGTTCGTGAGCAGCCGCATTGATGCGAATGATCCAAAGTGAGCGGTAATCACGCTTCTTCTGTTTACGGCCAACATAAGCGTAGCCAAGCGCTTTATCAACTGCATTTTTAGCTGAAGAAATGTTGCTCTTTTTTGTTCCCCAAAATCCTTTGGCTCTTGATAAAACTTTTTTGCGGCGGGCGCGGGATGCAACTGAATTTACTGAACGAGGCATAGTAGTTTACTTAAAGTTATGTTCGAAAATTATTTTACCAAAAGATGTTTCATTTTCTTAACCTGAGTCTCATGAACCAACCCGGATTGGCCTAAGCGCTTTTTACGAGTCTTTGATTTCTTTGTCAGAATATGACTTTTGAAAGCCTTCTTTCTTTTTATTTTACCTGAGCCAGTGAGTTTTAATCTCTTCTTCGCACTGCTGTTGGTTTTCATCTTTGGCATTACTGAAAAAATTTGAGCGCGCAAATATATGCGGACAAGTCACAATTCAAATTTGTGAAACAGATTTAGGAAATGAAAAATCAATAGGTTTCAAATATGATGTCTGTTGAATTCTGAGCTATTTGTAACTTAATTCAAATAGGTTTTTGCGACTTTCATTCAAACTAGCATTTTTACCAGCTGATGGTAACCGATTCAGAATTTATAAACAGGTGTTTCACTCTCGCTGGCTTGGGATTGGGTAAGGTAGCACCAAATCCTCTGGTTGGTGCTTTGTTGGTTTATGAAGGAAAAATTATTGGGGAGGGTTATCATCAAAATTTTGGTGAACCACATGCTGAAGTCAATGCAATAAAAAACGCTGAGATGAATTTCCCAGAATTGGTTTCTTCAGCTACTCTCTATGTTAACCTTGAACCCTGTTCGCATTTCGGAAAAACTCCGCCTTGCGCTGATCTTATCATTCAAAAAAAAATAAAAAAAGTAGTCATCTCCAACCTTGACCCCAACCCGCTGGTTATGGGAAAAGGTATTCAGAAATTACGGAATGCAGGAATAGAAGTCGTTACGGATGTTTTGAAAGAAAAAGGTAAAAACCTCAATAAGCGTTTTTTTTGTTTTCATGAGAAGCATCGCCCCTACATTATACTTAAATGGGCACAAACTTCCGACGGTTTTATGGCACCACTTTCTGGTGATCGATTTCAGATTTCGGGCGATGATTCATTAGAACTTACGCATAAATGGAGAGCCGAAGAGCAATCAATTCTTATTGGAAACAAAACTGCTCTGAGCGACAATCCAATTTTAAATATTCGATTGTGGACAGGCAAGAACCCAATTCGTATTGTTATAGATTCCAAACTTTCTCTTCCTGAAAATCTTCACCTGTTTGAAAAAAATATTCCAACCATTGTTTTCAATTCAAAAAAGAATGAAGAAATGGAAAACCTTTCTCTTATAAAGTTGAATTTTAATGAGCAGGTTTTGAATCAAATTCTCGATCACCTTTATGTCAAAGGAATATCTTCAGTAATTGTGGAAGGAGGTGCTTTTACTCTAACCGAATTTATCAAGTCAAATCTTTGGGATGAAGCAAGAATTTTTTCTTCGTTAAATAAGAAGTTGTTAAACGGAAAAGTTGCGCCACAGCTATCAGGAAAAAATGTTTTTGAAAAAAATTTTTCTCAAGACAAGTTGGTAATTCTTCAAAACAATATTTAATAAAATTTTTTCGTCAAAGGATTCATCTATTTTGCCCGCATTAAATCATGAATCAGATAAGTAATTTTTTCCATCAGGTTATGAATGATCCGGGTTCGGTTTTCAATCCTGAGTTGGTAATCATGTACGGAGGAATTACTATTTTATGTATTACAATTTTTTCTGAGACAGGTTTGTTTTTTTGTTTTTTCTTTCCCGGAGATTCATTGGTATTTACTGCAGGAGTGCTGACCGAAACCGGCATTCTCCCCTATCCGTGGTGGCTGGCAGCTTTGCTGATGATTGCTTCTGCAATTATTGGAAATATGGTTGGTTACTGGTTTGGAAGAAGAACCGGAAGCTTACTGATGACTCGGCGCGATTCAATTTTTTTTCGAAAGGAATATGTAACCGCCGCTGAAAATTTTTATGGCAGATATGGCGGCATGGCCCTAGTGCTTGGCAGGTTTCTTCCTGTTATCAGGACCTTCGCTCCTATTGTGGCTGGTGTAATCAAACTTCCATTTCGAAGATTTTTCTTTTACAGTTCTATTGGCGCTGCTCTCTGGGTGGTGCCGTTAACCCTTGCCGGAAATCTTCTGGGTAGAATTCAATTTGTAAAAGATTATCTGGGATACATAATTATTGCAATGGTAATTGGAATTACCAGTCCGGTTCTTATCCGGCTGATGAAAGAAAACAGAAAAGCAAAAAAGAAGAATGAAAAGATTAATTAATTCAATCGTTCAATTGTAATTTGCAATCATTGATTATATAAAATGACTTCCACTTTCAGGCATATTTCCTTCCTCATTTTATTTTTTTTTCTGTGCAAAATTTCTTTCGCAACCGATCCTCATAGTTTTTCAATTCCGGAAAATGCAATCGTCAATAAATTATTTCTTGATATAAAAGTTGACTTCTCATCTAAAATCATTCGCGGAAAAGCTAAATGGATAATTCAAAAAACTGATACTGCTACAACAATTCATTTCGATACCAAAAACCTGATAATAGAAAAAGTTACGATTGATGAATCAGAACTTCCGTGGAAATTTTCTTTCGGAAGATCAGATGAAATTTTAGGCCATGAATTAATTATTCCGCTGCAGAAGCAAACGACTGTTGTTACTATATACTATTCTACAACTCCTGAGTCGGCTGCCTGCCAGTGGCTCGACCCTAATCAAACCGCAGGAAAAAAATTACCATTTATGTTCACACAGTGCGAAGCAATACTTGCACGCACCTTACTTCCGTGTCAGGATAGCCCCGGTATTAGATTTACCTATGAAGCAAATGTTCAGGTACCGGAAAATATGCTCGCACTTATGAGCGCCGAAAACCCACAGGCTAAAAATGAAACGGGTAAGTATCACTTCAATATGTCTAACCCAATCCCTTCCTATCTTATAGCGCTTGCTGTTGGAGATATAGAGTTCAAACCAATTGGCGAGAGAACGGGAGTCTATGCTGAGCCATCGGTAGTAGAAAAAGCAGCTTGGGAATTTGCTGACATGCAAAAGATGCTTGATGCAGCGGAAAAACTTTATGGCGCTTACCAGTGGGGCAGGTATGATGTACTTGTGCTTCCACCGAGTTTCCCATTTGGTGGAATGGAAAACCCGAGACTCACTTTTGCCACACCTACTGTTTTAACCGGAGACCGTTCGCTTGTTTCTCTTATCGCACATGAAATGGCGCATAGCTGGAGCGGCAATCTTGTGACTAATGCAACCTGGAATGACTTCTGGCTTAATGAAGGATTTACAGATTACTTCGAAAGAAGAATTACTGAAGCATTATATGGAAAATCATTTGTTGATATGGAAGCAGTTTTAGGTATGCAATCACTCCAGCAAACTATTGCTGACTTCGATTCAACACCTGCCCTTCAATGTCTCAAACTAAATCTTTCAGGAATGGACCCTGACGAGGGCGCAAGTGACATTGCATACGAGAAAGGTTATAGTTTTCTGAAAATGATGGAAACCAATGTCGGAAGAGATGAATGGGATGCTTTCCTTCTGAAATATTTTTCTTCTCATGCTTTTCAAACCATGACCACTGAACAGTTTGAATCCTACTTGCGTACTGAATTACTAAGCAAACACCCGGGGCTCGAAAAAAAAATTCATTTGCATCAATGGCTATATGAGCCGGGACTTCCGGACAATGTAGTGATTCCGGTCAGTGAAAGATTTAATGCAGTAGATGACGCTGAGAAAAAATTTATTGAAGGAGCCAATCCTAAATCGCTTCGGGTTGCAGCATGGACTACTCAGGAATGGCTTCGATTTATTAATGAGTTTCCTACTGATCTTTCGTTTGAAAAAATGGTTGCACTTGACTCGGTTTTCCATTTTTCGAAAAGTAATAATTCTGAAATCGAAGATGCTTGGTTTCTTCAATCTTTAATTCATAATTACGCTCCTGCCTACCCTTACATTAAGACTTTTCTTATAAATGTGGGAAGAAGAAAATTTCTTACACCCCTATATGAAGAAATGATGAAGAGCGAAGAAGGGAAAAAACTTGCGATGGTTATTTACAAAGAGGCACGGATAAATTATCACTATGTAAGCAGGGAAACTATAGATAGCATAATTGAGTGGAAGCAACCCTGAACTAGTAAACAGTAAGGGAACAAAAATCAAGTCAACATTATATTGTCATCATAATTTTTTAGTTGATGGAAGAAAGCAACCAACCTAAGTCTGCAGAAAAATTAATTACCGATGAAACAAAAATTGATTCACGCAATTTACCGCAGTATAAAGAACTGCTATTAGAGGAAGCACAACAGCGAGTAAACCTTGCAAGAAACTGGATGTATTTTATTGGAGGAATTAACCTGACGGTGGCCATGATTTTTTATTTTCAAAGCCATAATGTTTTTAACCTGGATGTTATTGTTCAAAGTGTTTTTGGATTTGCCTTTTTTGGTTTTGCAATCTGGGTTCGACATCAACCAAGGGTTGCTGTTGTTTCGGGAATGATTCTTTATCTGGCTATTATATCACTTACTGCGATGGTTGATTTGAGAACAATTTCAAGCGGAATAATTTTCAAAGTGATGATCATTTATGCATTTGTCCGCAGCATGAAAGCTGCAACCGAAGTCGAAAACCTTCGTGATGAATTAGGGAAAAACAGAAAAGATATTTCTGACCTGCCGATTGATATGATTAAATGAGCACTTTTGTTCGCTGTCTCAACAAAATAATTTATTCTATAAACCAATTAGAAATAAAATTGCTTCATGATTAAACGCAACATTTTTTTTCCAAAGTCAATTTATTTTATCTTCCTTTTAATTTCATTCCATACAGTAAATGCTCAACTTTATATTAATGAAGGAAGCAATAAGAACTACACAACTTTGCCAGATGAAGATGGTGAGTATCCAGATTGGATTGAACTGTATAATTCAAGCGGGGCTGATATAGATCTGTATAATTATTCATTGACAGATGATAGTACAATAACCAATAAATGGACTTTCCCACATGTGCATATTGCAGCAGGAGAATACAAGCCTGTTTTTTGCAGTGCCAAGGATCGCAAGCCGATTACAGGTTTTGTAAATGTGATTAACACAGGAGTTTTTACTCCTACTACAGGTTGGAACACACACACTTTCACTACACCATTTTTATGGGATGGAATTTCAAATATTTTAATTAATACCTGCTCATATAGTTCTGCAGGTTATGTAACAAATTCAGTTTTCAATCAAAGTGCTACTCCGTTTGCATCAACAGTTTATGCTTTCCAGGATGGTAGTCCGGCATCTTGCGGATTTGCATATGGTACTCCTGTAAATCAGCGGCCAAACATGCAGATAAATGGTTACACAATTGGAACCGGCACAATTAACAATTCGCCTTATGATTATCCGGCCCCATATGGCAACTGGTATTGGGGAGCCAGAAATCAAATGCTTATACTGGCATCAGAATTAACAGCAGCAGGTGTTACAGCAGGTTATATTAATTCTCTTGCATTTGATATAGCCAGCACCGACCCTGTGATTTATGATTACATTGATATCAATATGAAGCTTGTTAGTTACAGTTTCCTATCCGCAACATTTGAACAAATAAATCCATATAACTATCAGCACACAAATTTCAAAGTGAGTGGCACAGGTGAAAAAGTTTTTCTCTACTCACCTTCTCAAAATTTACTGAGCAGTTTGGTTGTTAATTGCCCTTCACTGGATGTAAGTATTGGATCATCTCCTGATGCTTCGGGTAATATTGTTTTCTTTTCAGTTCCAACACCCGGAGGATCCAACAATGCTTCAGCAACATTTACATCACAGGCACTTGCTCCGACATTTTCTTTGCCGTCGGGTTTTTATTCCGGGGCACAATCAATTTCTATTACCAATACTAACTCAGGAAATTCGCAGGTTCGTATAACATTAGATGGCAGTGATCCTACCGACACTTCTATTTTATATAATGGAACTCCATTGAACATCGCATTTACTTGTGTTTTGAAAGCGCGCGTTTTCAAAAATGGAGTATTGCCGAGCCAAATTTCCGCTGCTTCGTATTTCTTCGGAATTAATCATTCAACTCCTGTTCTATCTGTAATTACAAATGATGCAAATCTTCATGGCGCCACAGGCATTTTCGATAACTGGTGGACTGACTGGCAGAAAGC
>DMRR01000160.1 GCA_003455275.1 Bacteroidota bacterium
ACATCCTTGCTTCGCATGTCGAGGTGATTGGTTGGCTCATCGAGAATGAGAAGATTGCTTGGCTCGAGGAGGAGGCACGCAAGAGCGAGACGCGATTTTTCTCCGCCACTTAATACTTTCACTTTCTTGTCCACATCATTTCCTCCGAAGAGAAATGAACCTAAAAGATTGCGCAAGCGCGGACGCATATCATGTGGTGCAAGATGATCCACGGTATCATACACGGTCATGTTGCCATTGAGTTTCTCCGCCTGGTGCTGCGCGTAGTAACCGACTTTAACATTATACCCAAGCTGACAATCGCCGGTGAAAGGCTCTTCACCATTTATGATTTTGGTGAGTGTGGTTTTTCCTTCTCCATTTCTACCAACAAAAGCCACGCGGTCGTTTCGGTTTATCTGGAAGCCAATGTTTTTTAGAATCACTTTGTCGCCATACTGCTTAGTCATGCTCTTTGCCTCGGCTACAACAACTCCGCTGCGGGGCGCATCCGGAAATCGAAAACGCATGGCACTGTTGTCTTCATCTTCGAGTTCTATTTTATCCATGCGATCGAGTTGCTTGATGAGCGATTGCGCCATCTTCGCTTTGTTCGCCTTGGCGCGGAATTTCTCAATCAGCATTTCCGTTTGCCGGATATCATTCTGCTGGTTCTTGTATGCATTCATAGTTGCCTCGCGTCTTTCTTTCCGCAACTGAATATATTTTGAATAAGGCGCTTTGTAATCTTCAATCTTGCCGAGTGAAATTTCAATGGTGCGGTTGGTGAGGTTATCAAGAAATCTTTTATCGTGAGAGACGATGATGATTGCGCCGGGATAGTCAGATAAAAATTCTTCGAGCCACTGAATGGATTCGATGTCGAGGTGATTGGTGGGCTCATCAAGAAGTAGGAGAGTCGGTTGCTTTAAAAGAATCTTCGCCAACTCCACACGCATTTGCCAGCCGCCACTGAATGTAGAAACGAGATTGTGAAACTGCTCGCGCTCGAAACCTAAACCCAATAACACTTTCTCAATTTTCTCTTCCTGGTTTCCTGCTTCCAAAAGATGAAGATGCTCTTGCGCATCGTGAAGTTCCTGTAACAAGTCCATGTAATCATCGCCGCTGAAGTCAGTGGTGTTGGTCACCTTTTCGGTGAGATCATGCACGCGGGCTTCGAGTCGTTTAATTTCTTCCAGTGCAGATGCAGTTTCTTCAAAAACAGTTCTACCAGACTTGAAAGTTAAATCTTGTTGAAGGTATCCGATGGTGCACTCGCGTGGAAAAGCAATGCTGCCTTCATCAGTTGAAATCATACCGGCAAGAATTTTCAGGATGGTGGATTTTCCGGTTCCATTTCTGCCCACGAGACCAATTCGGTCACGATCGTTAATTAAAAAAGTGACATCGCTAAAAAGGTATTCGCCACCGTGAGAAATAGCAATGCCGTTCACATTTATCATGCGCGCGAAAATATATTCTCAATACAGATTTGAGATTTCGGATTACAGATTTCAGAACACAACAAATTTTTTGTGACGAGGATGCTTTGCATATATAAAACAACTCCATCGCTGCTGCAGAGAACAAAAAATTTCAATCTTCAATTTTTAATTTTCAATCTTTCTCATTCCCTCCACAAAAAAGGAAACAACAACATCCCGAGAACAAGCATCACTGCATCAAGTGCAATAAGCAGAACAAAATCTTTCAATGGAAATTCTACGCTAGTTCCATACAATGATTCATTTGAAAGTTTCACCAGCAACAAAAGCACCGGGATGATAACAGGAAAACTCAGAACAGGCATCAGCATTGCGCTGTTGCCGGCCTTGCTGGCTACCGCACTCATGAGTGTAAATGTGAACGAGAAACTGATGCTGCCAAGTAAAACGATTATCAGAAAATAAAAAGGATGAAGCAGAGGATTGTCGAGCAGAAGTGAATAGATGATTGTTCCAAGCAAACCCATCAATAACATTAGAATTGTGTTGTAAATCATTTTAGAAATGATAACTGAAAGCGGACTTGCAATGGAATAATAGTAAATCCATCGCGCGCGTCCTTCCTGTAAAAAACTTTTCACAACAGCATTTACAGCAGTGAAAAGCATTATAATCCAATAAAGCATCACCCACATCTCCGGTTTCAATTCAATAAATGAAATGTAGATCAGAAATACCACCGAAGCCAGGTAAAGGAGGATTCCATTGAAAGCATAGCGTTGCCGCCACTCAATCAACAAATCTTTTTGTATCAGTTTCCAAATCATCCGTGGCGAAAATAAGTGGATGATTAATCAATAATCTTTAATCAAAAATCTAAAATCTTAAATCGCTTTCCGTTTATTTACCCAAACATTATTCATTCATGACTTCCCGAAGAAAATTTATTCAACAAACGACTGCTGGAGCAGCAGCGCTAACAATTCCGTTTAATGTTCCGGCAAAGACATTCAGGCCAATGACTGACCCGGGCGCTTTAGTTCTTTCGACCTGGAACTTCGGTTTGAAGGCAAATGAAGAAGCATGGAAAGTTTTAAAGGCAGACGGAAGAGCGCTCGATGCAGTGTGTGCTGGAGTAAAAATTCCTGAAGCTGATCCCAAGGTTACATCTGTTGGTTACGGAGGGCTGCCTGATCGTGATGGCCGTGTAACACTGGATTCTTGCGTGATGGATGAATTTGGAAATGCAGGTTCAGTCTGCGCGATTGAGCACATCATGCATCCGTCATCAGTGGCTCGCTTGGTTATGGAAAAAACTCCACATGTAATTTTAGTGGGAGAAGGAGCATTGCAGTTTGCTATTGACCAGGGATTCAAAAAAGAAAATTTACTTACACCTGAATCGGAACAGGCCTGGAAAAATTGGTTGAAAACAGGAGACTACAAGCCGATTAATTGGGAAAACAATCATGACACAATTGGCATGATTGCCATTGATTCAAAAGGTAACCTTAGCGGCTGTTGCACAACCAGCGGACTTGCCTACAAGATGCATGGAAGGGTAGGTGACTCACCCATTATTGGCGCAGGATTGTTTGTTGACAATGAAGTAGGCGCTGCCACTGCCACCGGCAATGGTGAGTATGTGATAAAAGTTGCAGGAACTGCAATGATTGTTGAGCTGATGCGCCAGGGAAAATCACCGGTTGAAGCATGTCATGAAGTAGTAATGCGCGTTGCAAAAAAATTTCCGGATAAAGTGAAAGACATTCAAACTGCCTTCATTGCTATCAACAAACACGGCGAGTATGGCGGCTATGCTTTGCGAAAAGGATTTCAATATGCTCACTACAACACCGAAGGTTTCGGATTGAGTGATTCAGAATTTTTTGCTGAATAATTTATTTCAGAAAATCAATCAACTCCTTCGCGGCATTTTCTGAAGCGCCCTTGCCACCAAGTAATGTTTTCATTTCTGAATAGTTCTGTAACATTTCCTTCCGGTAATTTTCATCGCGCAAAATTTTTTCCAACTCATTACTCAGATTATTCAAGCTGCAATCTTGTTGTATGAATTCTCGCACCGCTTCTTTTTCCAGAACAAGATTCACCGGTGATATCCATTTCACCTTCACCAATTGTTTTGCAATCATGTAAGTGAGTGCGCTCGTTTTATAGCAAACCATTTGCGGCACATCAAGCAATGCAGTTTCCAATGTTGCAGTTCCAGAATTTACCAATGCAGCTCTCGCGCGACGAAGCAATGCATGTGTATCATCAAAAACCAGCTGAATGTTTTTTGAATTGAATCCCGAATAAATTTTTCTGTTGTGAACTGAAAGTGCTGCCACTAAAAACTTTTCACTTGGAAAGTTCTGTGCAACTGAGTTGTAAACTTTCGCCATTGATTTTATTTCCTGTTCGCGGCTGCCCGGAAGAAGTGCAATTGAATTTCTCTCAGTCGAAAAATTGGAATCATCAAGCGCATCCAACAATGGATGACCAACAAATTTCACTTCATAATTCCACCTATGGTAGAAGTCAACCTCGAATGGAAAAATGCAAAGCATCAGGCCAACATATTTTTTTATATCATGAGCACGATTCTCCTTCCATGCCCACAGTTTCGGTGAGATATACCAGCAGGTTTTGAAATTATTTTCTTTTGCAAACTTCGCCATGCGAAGATTGAATCCCGGGTAATCAATCAGCACCACGACATCAGGTTTATATTCAAGAATGTCCTTTTTACATTCATTCAGCAGTGAATTAATTCTTCGAATGTTTTTCACCACTTCCCACACACCCATAAAAGCAGTTTCGCTGTAATGATGAACCAGCGTAGCTCCGGCAGCTTTCATTCTATCACCGCCCCATGCTCTGATTTGGGCAGAAGAATCAATTTGCTTAATAGCTTTTATAAAATTGGAACCATGTAAATCACCCGATGCTTCACCTGAAATAATATAGTAGCGCATTAGCTTCCGATAAAATCTTTGTAGAAGTAGGCAATTATTCCAAATGCAATCAGTAGCGTAATTCCCGCTATGCCTTTGAGTGCTTCATCTTTCTTTGATCGCAAGTAGGCGCCTGCCGGAATCACATTTCCTATCAGGGAAATTATTGATAAAAATTTCAGGCTAAACGAACCAGAAGGAATCAAATCATTTTCCAGGAGCAAAGATTTCAATTCATAAAAAACTACAAAAGCCATGAAAGGAAAAATTAAACCTACTATAACTCCGATGTATGCTTTATCTTGTCTGAACATTGATTTAAAATTATTTCCAGTAATTATTAATTCTTGGAATGGCATGATGAGCTGTAAGATCAAATTGAATTGGCACAACCGAAACAAAACCATGCTTGAGCGCCCACTCATCCGTGTCATCGCCGGGATCCCGGTTTACAAATTTTCCAGTGAGCCAATAATATTTTCTGCCGCGCGGATCCATCCGCTCATTGAATTCTTCTTCCCATTTAGCTGTGGCCTGTCGGCAAACTCTTATTCCTTTAATATTCTTATGATGAACATCAGGAAAATTTACATTCAGAAGTGTGTTAGTCGGAAGGCCATTTTTTAAAACACCGTGCGCTATTTCTTTCACATATTTTTTTGGACCGGTTAAATCTGCATCATGAGCATAATTAAGAAAGGAAAAACCAACTGCGGTAATTCCTTCTATCGCGGCTTCCATTGCTGCTGACATGGTGCCACTGTATATAATATTGATAGAAGAGTTGCTACCGTGATTAATTCCGCTTACACATAAATCAGGTTTTCCTTTAATGATTTTATCAACTCCAAGTTTTACACAATCCACTGGTGTTCCGCTGCATTGATAAGCTTCTACATTTTCGAATATGTCAACGGATTCTAACCGAAGCGGGTCATCAATAGTAATCGCATGCCCCATTCCGCTTTGTGGTGAGTCAGGTGCCACTACAATTACTTTCCCCAGTTCTTTCATTACTTCCACCAATGCACGAATGCCCGGAGAAGTTATTCCATCATCATTGGTTACAAGAATGAGTGGTTTGCGTGATGCAGATTTCTTTTTTGCTGTTGCCATTGTGAATTGTTGAGGCAAACTTAATTAACTGAATAAAGTGTGCAGTTGTAAACTTCCCGTATATTTAGTTTTGTTGTCCATTTTATTTGCACCGGTGAAAAACAGTTTCGAAAATATTTTTAACGAGTATGACTGGAATAAAGTATGTGAGAAAATTCATCTGGTAACCGACGCAGATGTGGAGCGTGCTATCCAACTCGCCGGGCACGGAACTCCGGAAGATTTTTTAGCACTTGTATCGCCCGCCGCAAAAAATCATTTGCCTGAAATGATGCAAATGAGTTATGCGCTTACAAGAAAACGATTTGGAAAAACTATTCAGCTTTTCATCCCAATGTATTTGAGCAACGAGTGCAATAATATTTGCACATATTGCGGTTTCAGTTTTGGGAATAAAATTCCGAGAGTGACACTAACTGATGAAGAAATACTGAATGAAGTTGCTGTTATAAAAGCCATGGGATACGAGCATATTTTATTGGTGACAGGAGAGGATCAAAATAGGGTAGGGGTAGATTATCTTTCACATGCAATTGAATTAATTCGCCCGCACTTTGCGCACATTTCGCTTGAAGTTCAACCTCTTGATAAGAGTGAATATGAAAAACTGATTCCGTTTGGGTTAAATACTGTATTGGTTTACCAGGAAACTTATCATAAGGAGAACTACAAACTCTATCATCCAAAAGGAAAGAAATCAAATTTCAGTTACCGTCTGGCAACTCCTGAAAGGTTGGGCGAATCCGGAATTCACAAGATTGGTTTAGGTGTTTTGCTCGGACTTGAAGATTGGCGAACCGATTCTTTTTTCACGGCGCTTCATCTGAATTTTCTGGAAAAGAATTTTTGGCAAACGAAGTATTCCATTTCATTTCCCAGGCTGCGTCCGGCTGAAGGAGATTTTATTGCTAAACATCCGATGAGTGAAACAGATTTATTGCAGCTCATTTGTGCCTTCAGAATTTACAATGAAAATGTAGAGCTTTCGCTCTCTACGCGTGAGCGTGCTTTGTTCAGAGACAAAGTTTTTCCTCTTGGAGTTACCAGCATGAGCGCAGGATCCAAGACAGACCCTGGCGGTTATTCAAGCAATAAAAATGCTCTCGAACAATTTCATATAGATGATGACCGCACTCCATTTGAAATTGCTGAGGTTGTCCGTTCGCGGGGTTTTGATGTTGTGTGGAAGGATTGGGATGCAGTGCTCGGCTGAAATTATTTTTCATTTACCTGAACAGTCAAATATTTTTTGGTTTTATTCGAAACCGAAAAATGATGATCAACTCTTCTTCCGATTACACAGATTATTTTTCGAAAAGAATCTTCAAGCACATATTGCTCTTCTTTTTCATTAAGTGAAAGTTTTTCACTTACAAAAAAATCGCTTAGCTTTTTCTTTTTCCCTTGCATGCCTTCCGGATGAAAATAATCACCTGCTTTCCATGGGCGCAGGATTACAGGTGCATTAATTTTATCTGCATCTAATTCTAACAATCCGTTTCGGTTCCTGGAGGTGGCGGACTTCAGGCGGATTTCAATTTCAAATTTTCCTGCGGAATATTTTTTATCCCCCAATTCATTAATTAAATAAACAGGAAATTCAGTTTTTTGACTTGAAAGGATTATTAATCTGTTTCGGTCTAACACTACACGGTGAGTTGCAGAAAAAAATTCTTTTCCGCTTTCATTCAATAAAGAATCAAATAATTGTTCAACTATCGATTCATCAAAATTGTATGCATTTAAAATTTCATAAAGCAGTGTCCTCGGTGATTTATTGGATAGCAAAGAGGCAATATTCAATTCCGGGTTTCCATTTCTTACCGAAATAATTTTTTTCTTTCTACCTGAAATTGCCTCATTAAATAAGTCTTCGGCTTCTGTAAAGTGCTGAATATTTTTTGAAAAAGTTTTTGAAAAGGATGGATTCAGTTCCTCGAAAAGAGGAATAATTTTTTTTCGGATAAAATTCCTTTGATAATCTGTTTTAAGATTTGAAAGGTCTTCACGAAAAAATATTTTGTTGTCTTTAGCAAATTTTTCAATATCAGATTTATTACTGAATAACAGAGGCCTGATTATTTTTCCTTGATGTGGCTGTATACCATGCAATCCATGAATGCCTGTTCCTTTTATCAGGTTTAACAAAACAGTTTCGATTGAATCATCCTGGTGGTGAGCGGTCAGAATGAAATGAAATTTGTACTGTGCCCTTATTTTTTCCAGCCATTCATACCTGAGTTTACGCGCAGCCATTTGAATGGAAATTTTTTGTTGACTTGCAACTTCCTTTGTATTAAAACGCTCTGTAAAAAACTGTGATTGAAAATTAGCGGCTTGTTCTTTTACAAATTGTTCATCGGCATCAGACTCAACTCCGCGCAAATTGAAATTGCAATGCGCAATGGCATAGTGTTGGAAATAGTCTGAGCAAAGTTTTAATAACACCATGGAATCTACACCACCACTAACTGCAATTAATACCGGGGTAGCTTTAGTTATTTTTAATACAGAAAGTGATTTCTGAAACTGCTTAATCATTACAACGAATGTAATTAGGTGTGTGAGTAATTATTGTAATGAAATATCGGTTAGACTTGAATGGATGAATGATACAAATATCTTTGCGAACGAAAAATTTAAAACCAAAAACAAATAAAAAACAAATGAAAAAACTAAGTATTATTTCAGCGAGCGTGCTTCTCGTTTTAACATTGGCAATTGCCGGAGTTTACACTTCATGCACACCCGATCCATGTAAGGATGTAGTTTGTAACAATGACGGTACCTGTGTTGATGGTACATGTTCTTGCGCAACTGGTTATGAAGGAACCGATTGTTCAACTCTTTCAAGAGCTAAGGTTATTGGCGTGTGGGATGTAGCAAACAATTCATGTGCGGGATCTGGCGGATGGCAGGTTACTATAGGCGCTGGTTCTGGTGATTTGGATTTAACACTTGCAAATTTTAGCCATCTTACTTGCCTTGGCGCCGGCATTACTGTTAATGCAACAATGACTGGAGAAAACACATTTGATATTCCTAGCCAAACTCTTTGCAGCGGAAATATCACTATCAGTGGTTCAGGTACATTTAACAGTGCTACCTCAATGACAATTACTTACACCTACAATGCAACAGGTGTTGGAGCCGGAACATGCTCTGAGGATTATAACTAATAGTAAGCTAAAATTTTTTATAATGGCGATTGCGAATAAGCAGTCGCCTTTTTTTTTGAAATTAATTTCAATGTATCTGCCAGATAATTTAAGATAATAGTTATTCTGAAAATCACCAGCTACTTCGGATGGAATAATGTAAACGAACCAATTCGTAAAAAAAGCTCTCTGAATTTTTCAGAGAGCTTTTGATTTTTTAGCCTGACTAAAAAAAAATCCTTTGAATTTTGACAGGTGATTTATTCATTTACATTTGCCCACCCCAATAAAACGGTCCGGTAGTTTAGTTGGTTAGAATGCCGCCCTG
>DMRR01000178.1:0-1915 GCA_003455275.1 Bacteroidota bacterium
TGGTGGTTAATCAAAGAGTTGTGCATACTGCAATCTCAAGAGATAACAAGAAAGTAGAAAAGGCAACTTAGCGAGCAACTTGTCTTTCGACCGCAAACCTGCCGATTTGCAAAACAACAGAATTCAATTGCTGTATCTTATTTCAACAATGCAAGCGCTGTTTTCAACCTCTTCACTGCTTCAATAATATTTTGATCAGAAGTTGCATATGAAATACGAACGCAGTTGGCATCGCCAAACGCTGCACCGGTTACTATGGAAACATTTCCTTCATACAATAAAAACATGCAGAGGTCATCTGCATTTTTTATTTCATAGTGTTTATACTTTTTTCCGAAATAAAAACTTACATCAGGGAAAACATAAAAGGCTCCTTCCGGATGATTGCATTTGAATCCTTCAATATCGCTCAGCAATTTCATTATTAATTCCCGGCGCCTGTTAAATGCATCGCGCATTTTTATGGTGTCATTCAAACTGCCATTCAATGCAGCAAGTGCGGCACGCTGTGCAAGTGAGTTTGCGCCTGATGTCCATTGTCCTTGAATTTTTTCACAGGCTTTTGCAATTTCAAGTGGTGCGCCTATGTAACCGATTCGCCAGCCCGTCATTGCAAAACCTTTGGAACACCCATTTACAACTACCACTCTGTCTTTCAGTTCTTCAAACTGTGCAATGCTTTCGTGGTGACCTAAAAAATTTATATGCTCATATATCTCATCGCTGATTACAATGATTTGCGGATGTGCTGAAATCACTTTTGCAAGTGCATGCAATTCTTCTTTCGAATAAACAGCACCTGTAGGATTGCAGGGAGAAGAAAAAATAAAAAGCTTCGTGTTTGCTGTAATGGCTGATGATAGTTCATCGGCTGTCAGTTTGAATTCATTTTCAAGTTTCGTATTCACACGAACCAATTTTCCTCCAGCCATTTTCACCATCTCGCGGTAGCTCACCCAGTAAGGCGAAGGCACAATCACTTCTTCGCCCTCGTTCACCATTGCGAACAC
The DNA here is from genome assembly GCA_003455275.1 of Bacteroidota bacterium. Taxonomy (GTDB): domain Bacteria; phylum Bacteroidota; class Bacteroidia; order Chitinophagales; family UBA10324; genus CAXBPY01. The sequence continues at coordinate 1,011 of DMRR01000178.1, forward strand.
TGCATTGGCAATGCTTTGCTTCGCGCCGGTAGAAACCACAATTTGTTCAGCAGAAAATGTAAGGTGATTGTCACGCTTGAATTTATCAGCAATTGCTTTTCGCAAATCGAGGAAACCTGCTACGGGAGTGTATTTCGTGTAACCCTCATCGAGTGCGCGCTTGGTAGCATCTTTTATAAAAACAGGAGTATCGAAATCGGGCTCGCCCAAACTGAGATCAATAATATTTCGCCCTTGCCCGCGCAACTCGCGGCACAGCTTTGCCATTTGCAATGTTTCTGATTCGCTCAGCTTGGTAACTCTGTCTGCTATTAGCAACTTAAAAAAGTTATTAGATGAATGTTATCCGTTATTAGTGAACCTCCTGAAGTTATTAGTAAGAAGTTATCTGTTATTCGTAAGCAACTTCTTTGTTGAAAAACTGTATTTACTAATAACCAATAACGACAAACAAATAACTTAAAAAAAAGTAGCGAGAGAGGGAGTTGAACCCTCGACCTCCGGGTTATGAATCCGACGCTCTTACCAACTGAGCTACCTCGCCGAAATGGGCGGCAAATATATCCGCGAAGTTGAAAGGGAGAAGTCAGTTTGAAGAGGACACGGATTAACACGCATGCGAAGGATTTCAATGGAATTAAAATCTGTGATGATCCGTTTAATCGGTTCAAATCAGTGTCCGATTGTATTTATTTCTTCCAACACACATACACCAACGCCGGCGGTACATTGATGGCAGTAAACTTCACATCCACTTTATCGAAAACTCTTTTCAATGGTGCGAGTGAGCGTGGTGAATATTGAAATTGTATGTAAGCATTTCCTTTTTTCAGAAAACTATAGGAGCGGGAAATAATTCTTGTAACAATACTATTGGGAATAATGGCGAGCGGCAAAGAGCTCAC
>DMRR01000178.1:2231-10176 GCA_003455275.1 Bacteroidota bacterium
TCTGCACCCATCGCATAAATGTGAAGGCGATTGTCTTTTATTTTTTCCAGCTCTTCAATAAAAGGAGGATTGATTTCGAACACCAGAAGTTTTGCGTCGGGCAACATCTTTTTCAGAATTTCTTTTGTAATGTTTCCGTGTCCGGGACCATATTCAACAATCAAATGAGCTTTCGAAAAATCAATTGGCTTGATCATTTCCCGAACAAGATAGCGAGAGCTGGGCATCACGGCGCCCACTTTTTTATTTTCTAAAAACTGATTAAGAAACTGAATTGGCTTCAACTGAAAATTATTTTTATGAATTCAGTTTAGCAGAAATGAGCCGTATGAATTCTGCTCTTGTTGGATTTTCTTCAAACACACCGGTAAAAGCGCTGGTAGTTGCAACACTGTTTTGCTTTTGGACACCGCGCATCATCATGCATAAATGTTTTGCTTCAATTACCACCGCAACACCGAGAGGTTTCAATGTTTTTTCAATACAATTAAGAATTTCGTGTGTTAACCTTTCCTGAACCTGAAGGCGGCGCGCATAAGCATCTACAATGCGTCCGATTTTACTCAGCCCAACAATGTGTCCATTTGGAATGTAAGCAACATGCGCGCGACCGAAGAACGGGAGCAGATGATGCTCGCACATGCTGTATACTTCTATATCCTTCACAATAACCATTTCGCTGTAATCTTCTTTGAACAATGCAGATCGCAGAATTTCTTCAGGATTCATTTCATAACCATGCGTAAGGAATTGCATTGCTTTCGAAGCGCGCATCGGTGTTTTCAATAATCCTTCGCGTGTGTTGTCTTCGCCAATACGAGTAAGTATGGAAGAATAATTCTCAGTTAAAATCTTTGTGTTCTTCTCATCAAAAATTTCAGACTTGCTGTATCTCGATGTTTTCTTTTTTGCCATTTGAATTCGCGAAGAAAGGTAAAAAGATGAAAGCAAAAATTTTTTCGGAAAAAAGAAAATGGATTTAATACAAGGCGAGGAATTCCATTTGCTCAGCATGAAATTTATTTGTGTGCACACGCAGCCAATACATTTGTGCATTTAATGATCGATCACACCCATACAAGTCTTCTGAGAGGAATGGTTTATGAGAAATGCCCAAGATGCAGGAGAGGAAATTTATTTATTCATAAACCGACATGGAATCTTAAAAAATTTGATGCAATGCCCCTGCATTGCCCGATATGCAACCAGTCTTTTTTTCCCGAAGTAGGATTTTATTATGGAGCAATGTATGTGAGCTATATGATTTCGCTTGCGTTTGCAATTCCACTTTTCTTTTTGCTATGGTTTATTTTCGGGTTTCATTTGATTGGATTAACAGTGGCAGTTTCCGTCGCACTTCTATCTATTTTTCCATTTGCTTATCGCTATAGCCGTGTGCTTTGGATTTATGTCAATGTTCCTTTTGACAAAAACCTGAACAGGGAAGAAAATTGAAAGCTATAAAAATTGCCGAAGCTTCATCCTTCTATTTTTGTTTCAATAAAATTTTTAATATGAAAAAATTTTTCCTTCTAATGAGTCTTTCCGGCCTGTTAATTTTTGCGTGCAATAAGAAAGATGACAATAACAATAAGGTTACACCGCCGGCTAAGAAAACCTACAAAGTCACATATGAAATCGGCTGCTCAGACTGTGAGGTTATTTATTACAGCGACTCCCTGGAAACTTCTGCAACTGAGTATCACAAAAACAATAGCTGGACTTATACTTTCTACGGTAAGAAGGGCCAAACAGCTTTGCTATTCGCATACAACACTTCAAGTGTAGCACAGGGTGTCACAGCAACTATCAAGGTAAATGATTCCACTACAGAAACTCAAACAAACTTTTGTCCGGTTTCAGGCGACGCTTTTGTAGTCGATACATTATAAAAAAAGCCGCTCAGATATTGAACGGCTTTTAAAATGGGTGGCCGATGGGATTTGAACCCACTGCCCTCAGTGCCACAAACTGATGCTCTACCAATTGAGCTACGGCCACCATAAAGAGTGGGCAAAAATATCATTATGAATTAAAGTGAAAATTATTTCTGAAATGAATTTCCTAATTCAGATCAAGCTTGTCAGGAAGAACTTTTTCTAATACAACCGGATCAACATAATTGCCTACAGCATTGCGTATGACAAGGTAAACATTTTGAACTTCAGGTATCATTTCAAATCCGGGAATATTTTCTCTGGTGAAAAAAAATTTTCCAAACAGCCAGGGCCACATCGGATTCGTGGTTCCGAAAAGAATGTAACCACTGCCGTCTTTTTCTTCTGTGTAATCTAATTGTTCAATGTCTTTGAGCGGAAGCGTCAGAAATTTTTTTTCATCACGAAACATCAGCACCCGTTTATTGGTGACACAGTATTTTAGTTTTCTCCTACGCGCAGCATCCATAAAAAATCGAATGATTCCCATATAAATTCCTGCGAAAACAATGAACATACCTAAAGGCAGGAAAAAATATTCTTGATAATAAAAAATGGCAAAGTGAAAGAATCCGCCAAACCCAATGGCTATAATGCTTATAGGAACTACAATCATATCCATATCTCTTACATGGCGGCCTTGCTTAGGAATTCCTTCCCATAGAATCAATTCATTTTCTTTCAACCTTGATTCAAAAACTGATGTATCTTGTAACACAGAAATAATTTTCTATTGCGTCAAATGTAATTTTCAATATGAAGTAGAAAATTACCTGCGTCATTAAATAAAGAAAGCCGTTCAGTCATGGAGTGAACGGCCTTCTTAATAAAAAAATTTTCTTAAAGAGTTTTTGAAAAGAATTTCACGATATCATCTCTTAATTCATTGAACAGATATTCAAAACGGTCAATCTGTTCTTTATGATTTCCAAATTCCTCATCCGGGTTGTGATCAGCAGCAATTTGATTTACTTTCACTTTATCTTCTAAAACATTTTCATACTGTTTAATGTTATGCCGAAGTGTGTCGATTTCGTTTCGCTGAATGATAATTTGATTTTGAAAATGTTCAACCATCGCAAGAATATCATGACCGGTATTTTTCTTAGCGATGTCAGATAACCTGTCTTTAAAAATTCTTAATTCATCTTTGAAGAACTCGAGTTTGTTCAGCCATGTTTTGTATTCGTGGTGAACGGTAATTGAATCAAGTGAGATCATGGTTTATTTATTTTTATGGTTTGAAAATTAATTTTTGTTGAAAAGATTTCTTTATTGATTTCATAAATTATTCGAGAGGAAAGGTAAATAAAATTGCTTCTGATTTCAAAAATATTTTTTGAATTATTTAATTCAAACGACCTTTCGGTTCATTTGTCTTATAAAATATGAATTTAGAAAGATCACCATTTATTATTGTAGCCATTCATCTATCAAAGCATGAGTTATCTTCAGGGAGGCAAGTATCTTGGATCTACTAAATCAAATTCTCCGGTTAAGAATGGGATCATTCTTTTGGCAATTACTCATTTTGTTGCTCTTTGGGGAATAAAATCTGATTTGTATTCCGAATTTTTTGTACCGCTTATTCCTGTAAATATTTTACTATGTCTGGCGGTTCTACTCTATTATCAAAAGTACTGGAGTGTTCGTGCGGTATTATTTCTATTCGTTACATATGCCAGCGCATTTGTCCTTCAAACAATTGGTGACCGCACAGATTATCCCTTTGGCCCATTTCGATTTGGCTGGAGTCTTGGACCATCGCTTTTCGGAACGCCGCTCGTAGCTGGTGTTATATGGGTTGTGGCGATTTATTGTTCAGGAATGATGATTAAGAATCTTGCTTTTACAATTTATCAAAAAGCTGCACTTGGTGGAGTGATGGTAATGCTGTTTGATATTGTACTGGAACCGATAGCGCGCCAATACAAGATGTGGGATTGGATGACAAAAAAAGATCCGGGCGCTTTTTATAACCCAGTGCCAATTCAAAACTATTTAGCGTGGTTTCTTTTCTCATTTTTGATTATGATCTATTTTTTCAGTGCAAGAGCTAAACTGCGTAACCCTATTGCTCCTGGGGTAATCATAGTTTTCATACTCTTCCTGTTTGCGATGCACATTTTCAGATAAGAAATTGTCATAAGAATGTCAGATCTTTTTTATTAAATATGGAAAAAGTAGTGAAGCCGTTTCTTATATCTAAATCGCTTCATTATGAAAATAAATTTAACTCACAACTCCATCTTCAGTGAAGAATGGACGCGAATTGTTTTCGAAAACAAAAACAAAGATTATGGCGCATATCAGCTTCGGCGCAAATCAAATTACCGATTGCTATTTTCATTATTGACCGGTGCCGGAATTTTGGCCTCATTATTCTTAACCACTTTTTATTTTTCTCATTCACATGTTGTCGCCGTTCATCAACCTCCTAAATCAGATACTGTAATTGCTGATTTGAGGCCTCCCGGAAAACAAGAAGATGAAAAAAAAGTAAGCAAACCAAAACAACAGAAGAAAATTAAGCCAGATGCCCCCGTTCTGATTTCAAAAGATTCTGTGATCAAAAAGATGGATACCACAGCTGTTGTCGTAAACAATAACCAATCAAATGGTCAAGACACATCCACTTCTAAAAGCAATTTGATAGCTGATGGAAAAAAGGGCAACGGAGGTGCTGGTGAAAAAAAAGATAATTCAGATTCAACAAGAATTTTTGTAGAGGTCATGCCGGAATTTCCGGGAGGTGATGCAGAGATGACAAAGTATCTGAAGAAAACTATTCAAACTAACCGACAGTGGAGGCAGGATGGATCTGAAGGAACTATCGTTTATCAATTTGTGGTCAATAAAGAAGGGAAGGTTTCTGATGTAAAAATTAAGCGAGATGGAGTGAGCTATGGTTTGGCTGAACTCAATACCAGCGCTTTTCTCGGCATGCCGAACTGGAAACCCGGATTTCAAAATGGCCATCCTGTAAATGTGTTAATGTGCATTCCTGTGATTTTCAAAAAAGCTGAATGGTAAATTCAAATTTCTTTATTCAGATAATTAAAGGTGAAAGAGCATTTCTAAAATATATTTTTACCTCAAAGAATTATAAATGGAAATTGCTTTTCTTCTTTCAGGAATTGCAGCCGGCGCAGTTATCGGTTGGCTTGCCGCACGAATGAGCGCACAGAAAAATTTGAATGCACTTCAAACTTCAAAAGCAATTGCTGAACAACAATCAAATGATGCATACGCACAATTGCAGCAACTGAAATCGCAGTTAGAAAATAGTTTATCAGATGTGATGAAGTTCAGCGCAGAAATTGCTTCATCGAAAAAAGAAAATGAAAATCTGAATCAGCAACTCGCCACACAAAAACAGGAACTCGAAAAGCTGAATGAGAAACTGAAAACAGAATTTGAAAACATGGCGAACAAAATTCTGGAAGAGAAAAGCGCCAAGTTCACCGAGCAAAACCGAACCAACCTCGATATCATTCTCAATCCATTGAAAGAAAGAATTCAGGACTTCGAAAAGAAAGTGGACGCCACATACAAGAGCGAAGCAGCCGAGCGCAATACACTCAAAGGAGAAATAAAAAATCTTTTTGAACTGAATCAAAAACTAAATCAGGAAGCAAGCAACCTCGCGAATGCACTGAAGGGTCAAACCAAAACACAGGGAAACTGGGGCGAAATGATTCTCGAAAGCATTCTAGAAAAATCTGGGCTAGTAAAAGGGCGTGAATATTTCACACAGGAAAGTTTCACCAACGAAGAAGGAAAAAGATTTCAGCCTGATGTGATTGTAAAACTTCCGGAAGGAAAAAATATAATCATTGATTCAAAGGTTTCGCTCAATGCTTATGAGGCATATTGCTCCGGCGAAAATGAAGACGACCGCAGCCGCTATCTCTCGCAGCACATCGCATCACTTCGCTCACACATGAAGGGGCTGAGCGAAAAAAAATATCAGCAGCTTTATGAATTGGACGGTTTGGATTATGTGCTGCTCTTCGTTCCCATTGAACCCGCCTTCAATCTTGCAGTGCAAAACGAAAGCAACCTGTGGAATGAGGCATTCGAAAAAAATATTGTCATCGTCAGCACCTCTACTTTGCTTGCCACGCTGCGCACGGTTGCCAGCATTTGGAAACAGGAAAAGCAAAACATCAATGCACTGGAAATTGCACGGCTCAGCGGCTCGCTCTACGACAAGTTTGTAGGCTTTACAGAAGACATGATTGACATCGGAAAAAAAATTGACCAGAGCAAAGCCGGCTATGTAGAAGCAATGAAAAAACTCAGCGACGGCAGCGGCAACCTCATCCGCACCACCGAAAAAATAAAAGAGCTCGGAGCTCGCGCCTCAAAAAGCATGAATCAAAATTTGCTGCAAAGGGCGGAGGAATAATTTAAAATTTCTTCCACTCTCCTACTGAATCCCCATTCTGGTAAAACTCTTCAAGCATCAGTTTTCCATTTTCATAAAACAATTTCCGGTAACCATTCAGTTGGTTGTTCTTGTAAATTGATTCCTCACTCAGCTTACCGGACTCATAAAAGCGGCGCAGCGTGTCGGTCATTTGGTTGTGAGAATAATTTCTTGTTTCAATCAACTTACCAAACTGAGAGTAGAGAAAATATTTTCCTTCACGCACTGAGGGAGAATCCGTCAGCACCGAGTATTCCTCCTTCAGCATTTTCCCGTCATGGTCGTAATAAGATTTCACATCATGTGTTTTAGAACTGCACGAAACAGCAGCAATCAGAAGGAAGAAGAAATATTTTTTCATTGGTGCAAAATACTGAGGGAGAATGGATGAGGGGTGATGGATGAGAAAAAGTATTTACTAATAACTGATAACTTTAAACAAATAACTTTTCCTTTGAACCAAAATATTTCTGATGACAGATTTGAAAAAACATATTGAAGAAGCATGGGAGAACCGTGAACGGTTAAAAGATGCCACTACAATTAATGCAATCGAAAAGGCTATCTCTCTTCTTGATAAAGGTGAGCTCCGTATTGCAGAACCATTCATAACCGATCAGGGTAACAAGCAGTGGATAGTGAATCAATGGCTGAAAAAAGCAGTACTGCTTTACTTCCCGATCCGCCAGATGGAAGTTCACGAGGCTGGGCCGCTTGAGTTCTACGATAAAATTCCGCTCAAGAAAAATTATAAAGACATTGGAGTGCGCGTGGTACCACATGCTATTGCTCGTCATGGAGCATTTCTTGCGAAAGGAGTAATTCTAATGCCCTCATATGTAAACATAGGGGCTTATGTAGACGAAGGCACAATGGTCGATACATGGGCAACTGTTGGTTCATGTGCCCAAATAGGCAAGCATGTTCACCTTAGCGGCGGAGTTGGAATAGGTGGTGTTTTGGAGCCCGTGCAAGCGGGTCCAGTGATTATTGAAGACAATTGTTTTATTGGTTCGCGTTGTATTGTAGTGGAAGGCGTCGTAGTTGAAGAGGGCGCAGTGCTGGGAGCGAATGTGGTGCTTACGCAATCAACAAAAATTATTGATGTGAGCGGCAGCGAGTCCGTGGAGTATCGCGGCAGGGTTCCGGCAAATTCAGTGGTGATTCCGGGTTCTGTAAATAAAAAATTTCCTGCCGGTGATTTTGGAGTTTCATGTGCTTTGATAATTGGAAAAAGAAAAGCAAGCACAGATATGAAAACTTCACTCAATCAAACACTGAGAGAATTTGATGTTGCTGTATAGTTTGCTATCAAATGCTTCGACAAACAAGGTTTGCCAAATATTTCAGGTCTCCCTTCTTCGAGCATTTTTCATTTCACGGCTTTCAAACTCAAATCAAGAGACAAAGCAGAGTGAGTAAGTGCACCAACAGAAATAAAATCGACTCCTGTTTCAGCATATGAACGGATATTTTTCAAAGTGATTCCACCTGAAACTTCTGTTTCAAATTTTTTGTCAATTAGTTTTAGTGCTTCTATGATTTTTCCGGGTGAAAAATTATCAAGCATTATGCG
>DMRR01000142.1 GCA_003455275.1 Bacteroidota bacterium
CACACGCAAATCAAATTTCTGTCGCCTGCGGTGTTGTTGATACGCGATACAGAAGCCCAGAATTTATTCTTGGTGAGATAAGCAAGCGGATATGCTGCGCGTGTGCGTGAGTAGGAATGATTCCATTCGTCAGCTGTAACCACACCAGCAGTGTGCGGCGCATTGTGCAGCAGGTTATCTTCTTTATCAGCTACTCCATCGGCCACTTCCTGAATTTCTTTTCTGATACTCAGCATTGCATTACAGAACCGGTCGAGTTCTTCGCGGTCTTCGCTTTCGGTGGGTTCAATCATCATAGTGCCGGGCACAGGAAACGAAACTGTTGGAGCGTGGAAACCATAATCCATCAATCGCTTCGCTACATCTTCCACTTCAACACCAAACTTTTTAAACTCGCGCATGTCTACAATCATTTCGTGCGCGCATCTTCCATTGGTACCCTGATATAAAATGGAATATTCTTTTTCGAGTTTGCTCTTCATGTAGTTTGCGTTTAGAATCGCATAGCGAGTTGCATCGGCACAACCATCAGCTCCCAGCATTCTGATATAACCGTAACTGATTAAGAGAATGGAAGCGCTGCCCCATGGAGCCGCACTCACCGAATGAATAGCATTTTCTCCTCCTGTTTTTACCACGGCATGACCGGGCAGATAAGGAGCTAATTTTTTATTCACGCAAATGGGTCCCATGCCGGGTCCGCCTCCGCCATGCGGAATTGCAAATGTTTTGTGAAGGTTAATGTGATTGACATCAGCACCAATTGATGAAGGAGAAGTCAAACCCACTTGCGCATTCATATTGGCGCCATCCATATACACGAGCCCACCTTGTGAGTGAATGATTTCACAAATCTCCTTAATGCTTTCTTCAAACACACCGTGTGTTGATGGATAAGTCACCATCAAACATGCTAAATCATTTTTGTGTTCCTCGGCTCGCGCGCGCAAATCGTTGAGGTCAATATTTCCTTTTTCGTCGCACTTCGTTACCACCACTTTCATTCCTGCAAGCACCGCGCTGGCAGGATTTGTTCCGTGAGCGGAAGAAGGAATGAGCGCAACATTTCTGTGTCCTTCATTATGCGCTTTGTGATAAGCCATGATTACAAGCAGTCCCGCATACTCACCCTGTGCGCCTGAATTCGGTTGCAGTGAACACGCATCGAACCCTGTGATGGCACACAAATAATTTTCAAGTTCAGAAATTATTTGCGCATAACCTTTAGTTTGATTTGAAGGAGCAAAAGGATGAATAGAAGAGAACTCTGGCCAGCTTACCGGAATCATTTCGGTCGCCGCGTTCAGTTTCATGGTGCAACTTCCCAATGAAATCATGCTGGTATTGAGCGAAAGGTCTTTGTTCTCCAATTGTTTCAGGTAGCGCATCATTTGCGATTCAGAATGATGGCGATTGAAAACAGGATGCGTTAAGTAAGCAGAATTTCTTTTAAGTGAAACAGGAATATTTTTTAAGTCGGAAGAAATAGTTGCTTTCACCACAACACCTTCACAAGCTTTGCTGAAGAGAAGCAGAATATCATTCACATCTTTTTCTGTGGAGGTTTCATCCAGTGAAATTCCAATATGACGGTCATCAATAATTCGGAAATTAATTCCAACTGATTCAGCAAGCACTTTTAAAGTTTCAGAACGAGGAACTTTTACAAATAGAGTATCAAAATAATTTTGATGAATCACTTCAAACACTTTCGCTGTTTTTTCAATTCCATCAGCGAGAGCTCGTGTGAGCGAAGAAATTTTTTCTGCAATGTTTTTCACGCCTTCAGCACCGTGATAAATTGCATAAGCCGCAGCCATGTTAGCCAGCAAAGCCTGCGCAGTACAAATGTTTGAAGTTGCTTTTTCTCTCCTGATGTGTTGCTCACGGGTTTGCAAACTCATACGGTAAGCAGGCTGACCTTGCGCATCAATCGAAACTCCAATTATGCGACCGGGCATCAATCGCTTGTATTCATCTTTCGCAGCAAAGAATGCAGCGTGCGGTCCGCCAAAACCAAGCGGCACTCCAAACCGTTGCGCTGAACCAACAGCTACATCTGCTCCCAGCTCTCCGGGAGATTTTAAGAGAGTGAGCGCAAGCAAGTCAGTTGCCATTACCACTTTCACTCCATGTTTATTTGCTTCTGCAATGAGTGAAGAATAATCATTCACATTTCCGAAACCATCAGGATACTGAACAATGCAGCCAAATACTTTTTCAGAGAACTGAAATTTTTCCGGAGAAGAAATCACCAATTCAATTCCAAGTGGAGTTGCGCGAGTTTTTAATATGTCAATCGTTTGCGGGAAACATGAATCAGCAACTAGAAAAATATTTTTTGTGTCTTCTTTTCCATTTGCATGAAACAATAAAGTCATTGCTTCAGCAGCCGCAGTGCCTTCATCCAGCAACGATGCATTGCTCACCGGCAAACCGGTTAAATCAGAAACCATGGTTTGATAGTTAAGAAGCATTTCCAATCTGCCTTGCGCAATCTCTGCCTGATAAGGAGTATACTGCGTGTACCATCCCGGATTTTCAAAAATGTTACGAAGAATAACCGAAGGAGTAATGGTGTTGTAATAACCCATTCCAATAAAAGAGTGAAACACTTTGTTCTTGGAGGCTATTGATTTCATCATTTGCAAGTACTCAAACTCGCTGAGCGCTTCAGGCAAATTCAGTTTTTTATTTGAAAGAATAGAAGAAGGAATAGTTTCCTGAATCAGTTGGTCGAGTGATGAAGCGCCAATGGCTTTCAGCATTTCATTTTTATCGTGATCACTTATTCCAATATGGCGGCGCAAAAAAGAACTGGACATTCAAGTAGGGTTGGTTTGATTTTTTAATTGTAGTCCCGATATTTTTTCGGGAACGCAAATGTAATTGTCAAAAGAAATTCTATCGGGCAATAGGAACTTATGCATTCCGTTATTCACAGCACTCTAACAATCCTTTGTTAAAAAATATGACTCTGTTTGTGTTCATTAAAAATGATTTATATACTTTTAGGACAAATTATTTATGCTATGCTAAATGATTACTGTAAAATAATGGGCATCGAGCATGATGCATCAGAAATGGAAATCAAGCGCTCTTTCAGAAAACGCTCGAGAGAACTTCACCCGGAATTTAACAGTGCCCCAGATGCAGAGCAACAATTTATTTTATTGAATGAAGCCTATGACATTCTCACTCACAGAAAAACCCGGGAATTATTTGAGGAAGATTTGGGAACATACCATAACCCGGAAACATATCCTTCATACAAACATTATGTTACAATAGCCCGTGAACGCGCTACTGTTCATGCGCGGCTGCCTTTTAAAGAATTTACCAGGTCTAAATTTTATCAGAGTACACACACTTACCCGTATGTCATGTTTGTGGCTGAAATGGTTGGCGCTTTATTGATGATTTGCGTTCCTTATCTATTAATGGTAAGCGAGAACAATAAGCCAATCGGGGTCGCTTCTTTATTTGTAGCTCTTCCGGCCGGTATATTTTTTCTTGTTCAATCGCTTTCTGGTTTTTCTGCAATGAAAAAGTATAAAGGGAAAACAAAGGTTTCAAAAGTTAAAGCTCAGGTACAAAAATCCTAATCAGGATTCCTTTATTTTATTGTAAGTTATAAGTTTGCTGAATGCTGTATAAGAGAGCAATCACACTCTTCCCGATAATCTTTTTTTCAATTTTTAGTTTCGCTCAGGATACTTCTAAAAAAGTAATCCAATTTAGTGGTGTATTATATTCTATTGATTCTCCTCATATAGAAATTCCATTTGCAACAATTTATGACATTAATACCGGCGAAGGTTCGATCAGCAGCTTTAATGGTTTTTTCACAGTGGTAGGAAATGAAGGAGATACGATTATTTTTTCGTGCATTGGTTTTAAGCAGATTCAAATTGTTGTTCCATCTGAAAATGTGCTGCAAAAAATTTCAACTAATATTTATCTAACACCGACCTATTACATGTTAGCCGGCGCAGTTGTGTATCCGTGGGGAAGCAAGGATCAGTTTCCTTATGCATTTATACACACTGATGTTCCCGATGACGATTTAGCGCGTGCGCGCAAAAACCTGGATCCAGATTACCTTAAAACTTTAGCCCTGTCAAAAGACTCGGACCCAGATATTAATTCAATGATGGTTTTGAATAATTATTCTCAAAGTATGTATTACTACGGACAGGCAAAATCAATGAACATCATGAATCCGCTTGCGTGGGCACAGTTTTTTTCTGACTTAAAAAACGGGAAGTATAAAAATCCGAATAAGTAAGGGTTGTTAGTTTATTGTTATTCGTTATTAGAAAGTAACTGTATTAGCTAACAATTTCCAATTTCCAAAAACTCATCACTTCTTAACCGGAAATTTCATTTTGTAATCAACTTTCACATCGCCACGCGAAATTTTCTCGAGCCGGTTTTTTAACAATCTTTTTTTCAATGGCTTTAAATGATCGGTGAAAAGAATTCCTTCAATATGATCAAACTCGTGCTGAATAATTCTTCCTGTAAAACCTGAAAATTTTTTTCGATAATGCTTAAAATCCTCATCAAGATATTCAATATCCACTTCATCAGGGCGGGTAATGTCTTCGCGAATGTTTGGAATGCTTAAACATCCTTCATTATAAATCCATTTTTCTCCGGCACGCGAATGAACTTTTGCATTAATGAAAACCTGTTTAACACCTTCTTCGCCTTCGAAATCATTATCGTCGTCATCTTCAGCTTTATCATTTTTTTTATTGAGAATTTGAGCGCTGTCGATGATAAATAAGCGAACGGAAAGGCCAATTTGAGGAGCGGCCAAACCAACACCAGATGCATTATACATGGTGTCATACATGTTTGCAATTACCTCTTTCAGGTTAGGATAGTCAATTGAAATATCTTCTGCCTTTTTTCTCAGCAGCGGATCGCCATAAGCAACAATTGGTAAATTCATTTTTAAAATTTGTAAGCGAAGCCAACGCCAATTACATCTTTCAGCTGTAAGCGCGGACCTGTTCCAATTTGTGTTTTCACTCCATTGGTTTCAGAATAAACAGGAACAAGAATATCGTTATCATAAATAGCATTTGCATAGATGCTCGCTGATAAATATTTGTTCACCTTCATTGCAAGCAGTGCCTCAAAATTTACATCAATGTTTGCCCTATTTGCAGCTACTTTATCAGTGTAATTATTAAAAAGATTCAGCTTCGCCATCAGGTTAACATTCTTAATAATATCCTTTTGAAATTTTGCATTGAATGAAGCTCCGAATTCCGAACGGATTTTTTTACCGTGAGTAATTATTGCTCCGCTTGAATCAAAAACAGCTGCTTCATTTCCATATGTTCCGGCATCGGCAATCGTTTCGTTGTTCACAATTGTAAATCTGCCGGTGGCAGGCGAAAGGAACATTGAAAAATAATCATTCGGCTTATAATCCATCCCCAACGCGATTGTCAAATAAGCCGGAGCAAAAAATTGAGAAATCACAGTACTGTCATCCGGATAATTATAGCCGGGAGAAAACTGAGATTTAAAATTCAACAGTGCACTATAATAAAATTTACCTGAGGCAAGTTTTCCAAATTTTGAATTCAATTCAATTTTATCGTCACTTTTCCGGATTGGAAATTTATTTAACTTCACTAAACCGTAAGCAAGGTCAAGCGAATTTTCCCAATACATTTTTTCTTTACGGTAGTTGTAAAAAGTATTTGACAAACCATTGAGAGCAAAAGAATTTTCGCCTCCGGCAGCCCAGTTAGTGTATTGTGTTTGCGAAAGATTCAAAGAAATGAATCCACCTTTTTTCCAAGAGGTATCGGCTTTCGTTTGAGCTTTTGTTTCTGTTGTAATTAATAAGTTGACAATTGAAAGACTAAATGCAATCAGTAAAATTTTTTTCATCAGCTTTTTTATTTGTTTTTCCCTATCAGTTTCGGGCGGGGGCAAATTAAAATCCCTCGCTCCAATCTTCAATGTAGCGAGGGATGTTATTGCAGGTTTTGAATTTATTTCTTCAGTGCATCACGAATTTCCATCAGCAATTTTTCTTCATTGCTTGGAGCAGGAGGAGCGGCAGGTGCAGCTTCTTCTTTTTTCTTCATGCGGTTTAATGCTTTTACAACCATAAAGACTGCAAATGCCACAATCAGAAAATCAATTACCACGGTAATAAATGTCCCGTAATAAATGTAAACGGCGGGCTTATCAGCAGTTGCGGCCTGTATCTCAAATGTCAGAGATGAAAAATCTTTTCCGCTTGTAAGCAACCCTACAACCGGCATTACCATTCCATCTACAAAAGCAGATACAATTTTTCCGAATGCTGCACCCATTACAACGCCGACAGCCATATCGACCAGGTTTCCGCGCATCGCGAATTCCTTAAATTCTTTCATCATTCCCATAGTGTGTTTTGTTTTTGAGCGTGAAAAATAACAAGAAGTTTTATATAATTTCAGAATGGTGAATTCACTATCGATAGAAGAAACAATTTGCATTAAATAGATACAAAAAAAGTCCCATGGAATTTTTCCAGGGACTTTTTTGGTTTCGAACTAAAAATCTTAATTCATTTTTTCAAGCTTGAAAATTTTTAACCCTGTGTTTGTTTTAGCTGAAAGGAAATATGTTCCGGCAGCAAGAGTTTCTGCATCAATTTTCCAAAAACTTTGATCAAGTTTAGAAGCACTCCATTCCAATTGTCCAAGTGTGTTAAACAGTTTAAGAGATTCTACATTGCCTGAACCAGAATAAAAGAGATTAAAATTTTCCATCGATGGGTTTGGATAAATTGTCCATCCTTCATTGTTATTGATACTGCTGATACCGGTAGCAATTTCTACAGTTTTGAAAGTGGTATCACAACAACTTCCATTGCATGCAATTAATGTGACTGTATAACTTCCATCAACAGTATAAACATGACTCGGGTTCGCATTTGAAGATGTTGCGCCATCTCCAAAATCCCATGAGTAAGTGGTGGCGAAAGTGCTTGTGTTATTGAAGTTAACATTAAATCCGGAAGTTGTGTTTCCAAAAGCCGCAACCGGCGACACGGATACTGATACTGCTGCGGTTTGTGAGTAGCCGGTACAACCGGTTCCATTTGTAACTTCCAGGGAATAAGTTCCGGCAGAAGAAACAGTAATGCTTTGTGTGGTTGCTCCATTGCTCCAATTATAAGAAAAGGCTCCCCCTGCTCCGCTTAAGGTAACTGAACCTGTTCCGCACAAATTAATATTTCCATTCGGCGAAATGCTTGCATCCAGGTTGCCGATAGTTGCAGTTACCGAAGTGCGTGTAGAAATACATGATGCCGGTTGAAGTTTCCAATTATAGAGGAAGTAGTAACGCACCGGATCATTTGCATTGTTTCCTGTAATTGAAAGTATACCGGGAACTGTATAAGGATAAACTGCTCCGTCGCTGTTACGATAAAGATTTGCTGTAGCTAAAACCCCAATCTGTAACCCGGTTCCAACGGGTAAATCCCAGTTTAGAAAAACTTCCTGTGTTCCATCAGCGACATTAATTGTTGTATCAAGCAAAATATTTCCTCCGGCATCCAGTAATTGAAAAGTCCGGTTGGCTGTTCCTTGAGCGTATACAACAACTGAAGTCAGATGTATTGGAGCATAAACATCAAAATATTCAAAGCGGTCATTGTTAGGGTTATTGTAATTACCTCCGAGACCAATCGTATTGTCAGGAGCTCCTCCAAAAATTGGAGCAGCGATTACCTCCTCTTCAACATAATAATTGGTGGTAGATGAAAGGTAAGGAGTAGTGAAAGTAGATCCGGTGCCAACCTGGTTGCCTCCTGTAGGTGCATCAAACCAAACAAGCGAACCACCACCACCTGTTGCATTGAGGTCAACTGTGCCGGTTGCGCAGTTGTTTCCATTCAGACCAACAGGTCCGTTAGGATGATTCACTGTAATAAGATTTGTTTGAACCAAAGAATCTGTGCCGATAGCGTTGGTTACAGTAAGAGTTACAGTATAAGTGCCGTTAGCAGCATAGTTATGAGATGGGTTTTGTAATGTCGATGTAAAACCATCACCAAAATTCCATAACCATGATTGTGGAGAATTAGTTGTAAGATCTGTAAAATGAATATCGCCAGAACAGGTAGATGTGAAATCGGTAATGAAATCTACTCCGGGCAAGGCTGTGGTGCATTGCCAGCTTGCAGCAAAACCGTCGAGGACCAAACCCTGATCTGAAGTAGATTCAAGTGTTAAAGAATTTCCGCTGGCAACTATGGTTCCTCCGTTTGGTAAATTGTTATTGTCATATTGACCAATCAATGGGCTGGCTGTTGAAGGTCCATCATAGATATACAAATAATCATAATTATTTTCATAATTAAATGAAGTGAAAGTAAGTGTCAATCCGGTTGCACCGGGAGGAGCAATGGTTGTAATTACATCTTCATTGTTCTGATAATTACCGCTCGGCCCACCATCATCATAGAGTAAACCAGAACAGCTTGTAAGAGTAGAGCTTCCGGTAAGTGGCATCATATAAACACAAGGAAGTGTCGAGTCGATTTGAATAAGTCCGGCATAAAGAACTGAATCGTTTCCACAACTTCCGCTACCGGTCAACTTCACATCATAGGTTCCATAGCTGGTGTAAGTATGAGAAGGATTTATTGCAGTGCTTGTAGTTCCATCACCAAAATCCCAATTGTAAACACTGACATTCGAACTTAGGTTTTGAAAAATAAAAGTAGCAGGAGCTGTGCATGATGTTGTGATGTCCTGAGAGAAATCAACATTTACTGTATCATTAAATGCGCCTCCAACTCCTACTGCATGCCATCCTTCAGCAACATCCAGAACTTCGCTTGAACATGCTCCAAAAAGATCGGTGGCTGAATTGAGCGTGGCCTGTCTTGCATCAATATATTGCGCATTTGAAAACATATAATCTCTCCAGGCATTGTATGCAATATCAGATGCAGTGGCAATTCCGTGAGCCGGTACATTGTATGTATATCCATTGTCATTAGTTCCGGTGCCACCAACTGATAAAAGATAAAACCAATGACTGATAATAGTGCTGTTCTGATGAACTTCCTGTGTAATGAAATCCCAATTGTTTCCCTGGTAAGTGTCAGGATTTCCAGAGTTAGCCGGATTGGCCATATCACGAATTACAAATCCAAGATCTTCTCCGACTGTCCAGTCGGCAGTTGCGCCGCCCGCATAATATTCAATGGCGGTTCCTATGCAATCACTGAATCCTTCATTCATAGCTCCGGGTTCGCCGCCACCCGCAAGATTGCAGGTGTGTTCAGTAACACCATGAGTGATTTCGTGACCACAAACATCTAGTGCGGTGAAAGGAGTGTTATTGCCATCTCCATAAGTCATTTCAGCTCCATCCCAAAATGCATTGCTGTAATTTACATCGTAATGTACATAGCTATAGAGCAACATACCTGCGTCATCAATACTGTTACGATTGTGATTTAGCATATAATAATCGTATGTCATCTCAGCACCATAGTGCGCATCTGTTGCATATTCATCCATAGCTGCATTTACATTGTTCCAGTCATTATCAGCATCAGTGAAATCAACGGCAGCAGCATAGTCAATTCCGGTAAGCATGTTGTAAGTTTCAATTCCATTTCCCCGACCTGCTTCACGCAAACGGTAACCACCTGCAAAACTATCGGTAGTAATGGTTTCAATTCCGAGATACTGAGTGTGGGCTGTTCCTAAAACATCAGCCGTGTGAATTCTGTTTTCTTTACTTATAATTTCTCCGGTGTTCGCATCTACATAAATATAATTTCTGCTAAGAGGTGAAATTGCGTACACATCAAATCTGTAACACAGGCGGAAATTTTTATTGTCTCCATTTACAGAGGCATAGTACAATTCTCCTTTCGGATACCAGGTAGCTGTAGCGCTTTGCTGTTGTTCACGGGCCATTTGCTCATACACCGGACTTTGCCAGCGATAAGTCTGTGCGTTGATGTCGGAAAGAGCAAAACCAAGAGCCACAGATTCGCTGATTGAATAATCGGTGGTGGAATTGATTACAGGAACAAACCAACCATTGCAAGAAATAATTTTTCCGTTCTGAATGTGTGTGATCCACATGGAACCTGTTACAGGAACGCCATTCCAGGTTTCGATGTAGTGAACATGTGATTTGCCGCTTTCATCTTTTGAAGTATAAAGTTCCTGCCAGCCAAGTTGATTGGTTGAATGAAATGCCGCACGCATCCAGCGCTGAAAAAGTGCAGGAGCAATTTCCTGACCGGGGGCCATGTAAATGAAAGTTGGGAAACCATTTTTATCATTAATAAAAATCCGGTTCGTTCCCTTGATCATTTGGTTTGCTGCAGTTCCTCTGATTTCTTTAGCTGAAACTGAAATAGCTGCGCAAACAATGAGCGCAACGGAGAGTACTTTTTTCATGAAGTGAGGTTT
>DMRR01000166.1:0-7374 GCA_003455275.1 Bacteroidota bacterium
GAGAGCGAAGCAAAAAAATTACTGACGCTTGCGTTTGCCGAGGATGTTCTCGTCCAAACAAAACATGAAGGACTGCATGAACAGATTGATAAATGGATTGAAGAAAAATTATCATTCTAAAAAATGAATGAAGTGCTTCAAGAAAAAAAGATAATTGATGTTGAACAAATCCGTTCGCAGTTTCCGATTCTGAATCGGAAGGTGAATGGTCAGCCGCTGGTATATCTTGACAATGCAGCTACCACTCAAAAGCCACAAGCAGTTCTAGATGCCATTCAGAAATATTATTCTGAAATAAATGCAAACATTCATCGCGGTGTTCACACACTTAGCCAGGAAGCAACAGATGCCTATGAGTATTCCAGAAAAACGATTGCTGATTTTATCAACGCAAAAAGTTCTGAAATCATTTTCACACGCGGAACAACTGAGTCAATCAATTTGGTGGCAAGTTGTTTTGGAAAAAAGTTTGTGAATGCAGGTGATGAAATTCTCGTCACTGAAATGGAACACCACAGCAATATTGTTCCGTGGCAGTTGATGTGTGAAGAAAGAAAAGCTGTGCTGAAAGTAATTCCTGTAACTGATTCAGGTGAGTTGATGCTCGATGAACTCACAAAACTTCTTTCATCAAAAACAAAACTGCTCGCACTCACACATGTGTCTAACACTCTCGGAACTGTGAATGATGTGAAGGAAATTATTTCACTTGCACACAAAAACGGAACAGCAATTTTAATTGATGGCGCACAAGCAATTGCGCACACACAAGTTGATGTGCAGGAGCTCGATTGTGATTTCTATTGCTTTAGCGGACACAAAATGTATGGACCAACTGGTATCGGAATTCTCTTTGGGAAAGAAAAATTCCTCAATGAATTTCCGCCTTACCAGGGCGGAGGCGGAATGATTAAGGAAGTTTCATTTGCGAAAACAACTTACGCTGATTCTCCAATGAAATTTGAAGCCGGCACTCCGAACATTGAAGGAGGAATTGTTCTCGGTGAAGCAGTGAAGTGGATGAAAAATGTTGGAGTAAAAAATATTGCGGAACATGAACACGAGCTGTTACACTATGCAATCGCTCAACTGAAAACAATTGATGGAGTGAGAATAATTGGCGAGGCAAAAAATCATGCGAGCGCTGTTTCATTTTTAGTTGGAACGAATCATCCATATGACACAGGTGTGATTCTCGATAAACTTGGAATAGCAGTGCGTACAGGTCATCATTGTAATCAACCGCTGATGAAGCGATTCAATATTCCGGGAACTGTTCGTGCATCGTTTGCGGTTTACAATGCGAATGAAGAAGTAGATAAATTGATTGAAGGAGTGAAGCGCGCGAAAAAAATGCTTAGCTGATTTAGTTTATTATGCTGAATATGACAGAAACAAAATCCATAGCAGAAGTTGAAGAACAAATTGTAGAAGAGTTCGAACTCTTTGATGACTGGATGGATAAATATGAGCATTTGATTGAGATGGGAAAATCACTTCCGTTCATTGAACAGAAATTTAAAACTGATGAATTCATCGTAAAGGGTTGTCAGAGTTTGGTGTGGCTGCATCCTGATTTTGAAAATGGAATTCTTCACTTCACTGCCGATAGTGATGCAATAATCACCAAGGGAATGATTGCGATTTTACTTCGCGTGCTGAACGACAGAACTCCCGATGAAATAATCAATGCGAAACTCGAATTCATTGACAAAATAAATTTAAAAGAACACCTCACACCCACGCGCGCAAATGGCTTGGTGAGTATGCTGAATAAAATAAAAGCGTATGCAGAGCAAGTGAAATTAACAAGGAGTCATAAGAGTTAATTACGAGTTATGGGAGTTTCGAACTCCTACTACTCTTCAGGCACTCCTAAAACTCCTATTTAAAATTTTAGAGAACAATGTCAGAAGAAAATAAAATATCATCCACTGTAGCAGAAGTTTCGCGCGACGAAGTCATCAAGCAAATAAAAACTTGTTACGACCCTGAGATTCCTGTTGATGTGTGGGAGTTGGGTTTGATTTACGAACTCACAGTAGTGATGAATAATGTGTATGTGCGCATGACGCTCACTTCACCAAGTTGTCCGGCCGCAGGAACATTACCCGGCGATGTAGAAAATAAAATCAAAAGTATTCCAGGAGTAAAAGATGTAACAGTTGAACTCGTGTGGGACCCGCCTTACAATACTTCAATGATGAGCGAAGAAGCGAAACTGGAGTTGGGGTTTATGTAAATCTGCGTGATTTCATTTCAACCAAAATAATTTCTCACATTTGCGCCTCTGACATCTTCAAATTTTCAAATCTGCAAATCTTCAAATCAAAAAGATGAGAGTTTATTTCGACAACGCCGCCACCACACCACTTGCACCGGAAGTGATTGATGCCATGCTTCCGTTTATGCAAACGCATTTCGGAAATCCGAGCGCCATTCATTCTTTCGGAAGAGAAACAAGAGCAGCGATAGAAAAAGCGCGCAAGACCATTGCGAAATATCTGAACTGTTCTCCCGGAGAAATTTTCTTCACCAGCGGCGGAACTGAGAGCAGCAACTTCGCCATTAGGAGAGGAGTGGAAGCAAGCGGAGCAAAACACATTATCACTTCACCAATTGAACATCACTGTGTATTGCACACAGTAGAAGAATTAGATAAGAGCGGAAAAGCAAAAGCGCATTATGTAAAAGTTGATTCGAAAGGAAGATTTGACTTGAATCATTTGGAAGAAATGTTAAAGTCATTGGAAGCACCTGTTATGGTTTCACTAATGCACGCGAATAATGAAATCGGAACCATGATGGATATTGATGCAGTGGCTGATTTGTGTTCGCGCTACAATGCCATTCTTCATACTGATACTGTGCAAAGCATGTGTCATCACTGGTTCGATTTGCAGAAAACAAAAGTGAGTATGCTGCAAGGCAGCGGACATAAATTTCACGGGCCAAAAGGCGCAGGATTTATTTATATCAGCAGCAGGATAAAACTTCATCCTCTTCTTTATGGCGGAGCACAGGAACGCAACATGCGCGCAGGAACTGAAAATGTTTACGGCATTATTGGGCTTGCAAAAGCAATGGAACTCGCTTACGAACACTTCGATGAAAACAAAAACAAGATTGAATCGCTTCGCAAATATTTTATGGAGCAACTGAAAGAAAACTTTCCTGGTTTAACATTCAATGGCGATTATGATGGCAGGTATTTATTCACTGTTTTGAATTGTGCTTTTCCTCATAATGAAAAAACAGAATTGCTTTTGTTCAATCTCGATGTTGCTGGTGTGGCAGCAAGCAGCGGAAGCGCATGCAGCAGCGGAAGCGATAAAGGTTCACATGTGTTAGAAGCAATAGGTTGCGGTGATGATAAAGTTTGTATCCGTTTTTCTTTTTCAGATTACAACACAACAGATGAAGTTGATTATGCAATTTCAAAGTTGAAGGAGCTGATACCGCAAACTGTTTCGATTACTTAATTTTTTTATTCATAATAATTTCCTTTTAAAAAATCTTTCATGAAAAAGTTGTTCTTCCTTCTCATTCTATGCCCTGCATTTGTTCTTGCTCAGAAGGGCGCCAAAACTTCAACTATCGTTGATGCAAATAACTCCACTACACCGGGAAAGGATTTTTACATTAAGACCTACCAATTGGCTATGAAGTATAATGACCTGGTAGCTGCCACTAATTCTGTTTATGAGATTCTGGCGACCGATACATCAAGCATTGAATGGAAGGATACTCTCGCTACTTTGTTTTTAATGCGTGGTGCCTACGATCAGGCTGTATTGATTGGAAAAGAATTATTGGTCAAAATGCCTGACGATACCCGATTGATGGAATTGGTAGCGATTTCGCTTCAAAGTTCGGGTAATGCAAAGGAATCATTGGAATACTACGAAAAGGTTTACTCAAAAACACAAAACCTGTTTCATCTTTATCAAATTATTTCTTTGCAGTTTGCATTGACACGGTTAGGTGAATGCACCGCCAATATTGATAAAATGATTCAGGATCCGAACTCAGAAAAGGAAACTGTAGATGTAAATGTTGGTCAGGGTTACAAGCAAACTGTTCCTTATAAAGCGGCTGCACTGAACATCAAGGGAGTGATTGCGCGGCAGTTGAATGATGATAAAACTGCTGAAGAATTATTTAATCAGGCGCTCGCTATTTATCCTGACTTTGTTCTTGCAAAAGGAAACATTGATGACATGAAGAAATCTTCCGAAAAGAAATCGGGCGACACTTCTAAGTAATTTTATTTCAAAGAGACAGCAACAGTATCCAGTTTGCTTGTGTCCTGAATAAAGACATTGAATAACACTAGCTGAAGGGTAGAGTCGTTTATCAGCTGAGAGCTTTTCAGATATTCATAATCCTCGGTTATCCATAAAGGATTTTCCTTTTCTTCGACACGAACCTGTAAATTATCATTCGCAGTTGCTCCCGGATGTACAGCATATATCTGGATTTTTACTCCCTTACTGTTTGTATGTTCAGCCAGCAAGGTTTTTTCAACCATATCCAACGAACAATTTTCAAAAAGGAAAATAAAAAACAGTGAAAAGGATTTTAGAATTCCAATCCAAGAATTGGCAGCTGCTATCCACTTTCTGCAATAAAAATTATTTGCTGTCATATGCCCACTTGAGGTAAACCGCTCCCCAGGTGAAGCCGCCACCAAAAGCAGCAAGCACAATGTTGTCGCCTTTATGTAATTTCTTTTCCCACTCCCATAAACAGAGCGGAATAGTTCCGTTGGTTGTGTTGCCGTAACGGTCAATGTTAATCATCACTTTGCTGTCATCAACACCCATGCGGCGTGCGGTAGCATCAATAATTCTTTTGTTTGCCTGATGCGGCACAAGCCACGCCACATCATCGCTGTGGAGGTTGTTGCGCTTCATTATTTCCTCGGCAGCATCCGCCATTTTAGTAACAGCGAATTTGAAAACAGCTTGCCCTTCCTGATACACATAGTGAAGTTTCTTCTCTACTGTTTCTGCTGTTGCAGGCATTGCACTACCACCGGCTTTTTGGTGAAGATGAACGCGTCCGCTTCCATCGCTTTGTAATACAGCATCTATAATTCCGACTCCGCTATCATCGGCTTCTAATAATACAGCACCGGCACCATCACCGAATATCACACAGGTTTGGCGGTCGCTATAATCTATTATGCTGCTCATTTTATCGCCACCAACAACAATTACTTTTTTCAAAGCGCCGCTCTCAATCATTCGGGCTGCAGTGGTGAGCGAATAAATAAATCCGCTACACGCTGCATTTATGTCGTAACCGAAAGCATTTTTTAATCCGCATTTATCACCGATAATGTTTGCTGTTGCCGGAAACTGCATGTCGGGTGTAGTGGTGGCAACAATTATCAATTCAATATCAAGCGGGTTTGTATTTGTTTTTGAAAGAAGGCCTTTCACAGCCTCGGCTCCCATGTCAGAAGTCCCCTTGCCTTCGCCTTTCAGAATTCGTCTTTCTTTAATTCCAGTTCTGGAAATAATCCATTCATCAGTAGTGTCAACCATTTTTTCAAGTTCTGCATTTGTAAGGATATAATCCGGAACATACCCGTGAATTCCTTTTATGGCTGCTCTTACTTTTTGCATGAATGAATTTGTAGTTGGCGAAATAAATACAAAAGAAGTATTAGTGGTTAGGTGTTGCACTGTTTGCAGGTTTCGAATTTCTGTTAAGAATCGAACACTTTGATTTGTATGAAATTTTTTTAAAGTTTAATTGAACGAAATCATTGTTCGCGGTTATAACTATTCAAACAAAAAATTATTTAATATGAAAAGTGCCTTTTTGATCTTCTTTCTTTTTAGTTCGTTAGTGCTGAGTGCACAACAGCCGGAGCCCGTTTTAGGAATTGCCAAACAACAAAAACCTACTGAATGGTATATTCAGCAGGCTAAATTGTGGAAGCAGGAAATTGACAAGAACAATTCGAATGCAAAAGCATGGATGTATTACTACCAGGCTAACAGAAATATTTTTTACACCGGCGATGGCACGCAACCAATTGTGGCAGGCATGACTGATTCATTGCAGGGAATCATAAACAAAATGAGTGCTGCAATTCCAGGAACTTTCGAATACAATTACCTGATGAACTATCACGGAAGTCGTTTTGGAAACCGTGAAGATTATTTTCCTTACTTATTAAAAGCATACGAGATAGATCCGAACCGCAGAGAAATTATAGAAGACATGGTGGTATATGCTGAAACAAAGGGCGATGAACAAAAGAAAAAAGATTGCCTCACCAATTGGTATAACGGAAATTATATGTCCGCCGGAATTTTGAATTGGGATTACAACCTGTTGCAATCATGCGCACCGAATGCTGTGCTCTTCACCAATGGAGATAACGATACTTTCCCTGCGTGGATGTTGCAGGAAGTAAAAAATGTGAGAACCGATATCAAGATAATCAACACGAGTTTGTTTTTGATAGATGATTACAGAAAAGCGCTTTGCAAGGAACTAAATATTCCGTTTCTTGAAATTGATTTCTCAAAATATAAAACGGATGACGAATTGAATTCGATGATTGGAAATTTCATTGTGAAAAATATTAAATCGCGACCTGTGTATTTTGCTGAAAGCTGCGATCAGAAATATTACAAATCGTTTGAAGATTCCATGTATCTGGAAGGGCTCGCGCTTCGTTACAGCGAAAAGAAATATGATAATGTGGCGGTGCTGCGAAATAACATGGAGCAAAAATTTTTACTCGACTATGTGAAAATGGATTTCAGAAATGATATGGCATATGAAATCGTGAACAACTGTAACACCAATTACATTCCTCCGATGGTTACGCTCTATAATTTCTATAGTGAAAACAAGAACAAAGACAAAGCGGATTACTACAAGAATCTTGTTTTGAATATTGCTGCGAAAGCCGGAATGCAGGAACAGATGACTGAATATTTTAAAGACAAAAAATAATCATCGCTGCAAGTGACCGAACAAAAATTGTGGAGCGATGAAGTGCTGATGCAGCGGATTCAGTCCAGTGAGCGGAAATATTTTGAACTGCTCTTCGACCGGTATCAGATTCGACTGTTCAATTTCATTCTTCGGTTTGTTCGCGATAAAGAAAAAGCGGAAGACCTCCTTCACGATGTGTTTGTGAAAGTGATGGAGTGCCCGCAAAAATTTGATGCTCAAAAAAAATTCTCGACCTGGGTTTACACCGTTGCCACTAATCTGTGCCGGAACGAAATCAGAAATTCCACCAATCGCTGGCGCATTCTTGATTCTGATTTTCATGGGGAGAAAAGTTTTCATCCGAATCATCATGAACAATTTGACAAACAAAATTTCAAGCGCGAACTCAAC
>DMRR01000166.1:7709-7903 GCA_003455275.1 Bacteroidota bacterium
AGAGCTCACTGTTCCTGAAATCAGCGCTGTGGTGCAATTGCCGGAAGGCACCGTGAAATCAAGATTGTTTTACCTCCTGAAAAAATTAGCCGCGCAATTGCACGCTTACCATCCAACTGCTTAAAAAAATTTCATTGTTATGAAAGAAAATAAACTGAACGAAAATCTTTTCGAACTCATCCATTCAAAAAACT
>DMRR01000135.1:0-458 GCA_003455275.1 Bacteroidota bacterium
TTTCTGTTCGGCAAATAGAAATGAACCTGTGGCAATCAATTATCTTTGACCCACAAAAAATTAACGAATATGAAACCGGAAGTTTACCAGATTGTTTGGAAAAAATATTTGCCGGTGATAGCAATGAAAATAAAAGGAGCTGCACGACGCGGCGAGCCGGCCTCTTTTAATTTGCACAAACCAGAATTTGCAGCGGTTTCCAAGAAAAAAAATTTTCATTTTCATTTTGAGCTGGAAATGAAAAACGGAAGAACCCTGACCAACTTATTGAATGATCCACTTGGGCGCGGGTTGGCTGATTGCATGAGGGAAAATGCTGCGATGATGGACCTGATTGAAAAATCTCATATCAAAATAAATGTAACGGACGATGCTGTAATGACCATCAGCATTATTGCCTTTGCTGAAGCAGGAGCGAGGGAAAGCGTATAAACATTTCCATAATTATTTCCTTCGGG
>DMRR01000135.1:797-2566 GCA_003455275.1 Bacteroidota bacterium
ATTGCCTTAGTCCGTCAGCTAAAGCAGACGGCAATGGATTAGCTGACTTTGTCTCTCAAAGAAAATTGCCATTGTTGTTCATCCATTGCGGTATACTTCAGCGAACGGACTCGGATTGATGCAGAGTAAGAAATTTTCTTTAGATATATGAAAATGAAAGAATACTGACTGGATTAATATCTTTTTCCAATTATGGAATCATTCCACCAATGGGAGCTTTGAAAATTTTGATCTAGATACACAAAGCTGTCAATGGAAACAAACTCCCCAGATTTGAAAGGTGTTTCACCAAATATTTTTCCCGAATCTGTTAACCCCATTTTAAAATTTGAAGAAAATGAATCATCGATTGAAAGTGTTATCGAAGGGTATGTAGTATATTGATTGTTTAAGGAATAATGAATAAGGCTATCACTAATAGCATAACTAATTTGAGAATCGCCATAATAAGTAGTATCAGTAATACTGCTTAGAAACCCTCCATGCATATGAAACTTTAAATGAAATGACCCAACATAATTTTCT
Source organism: Bacteroidota bacterium (assembly GCA_003455275.1). Classification (GTDB taxonomy): domain Bacteria; phylum Bacteroidota; class Bacteroidia; order Chitinophagales; family UBA10324; genus CAXBPY01. The sequence goes on from DMRR01000135.1 coordinate 1,323, forward strand.
CTAAAATCAGAAGTTGCAACAGGTTTATCTTTTTTGCATGCTGATAAAAGAAAAACAAGAATAATCAGGAGTAGAATTTTTTTTCTGCCATTTTGAATTCATGATGATACTTCATTCATTTAATAGTTAAACTGTTTCACACCCCAACCTTCGCCGCAATCACACCAAGTTCCTTTCCAACCTTAGTAAAAGCAGCTATCGCTTTATCAAGGTGATGCTGCTCGTGGGCGGCGCTCAACTGTACACGAATGCGGGCATTGCCCTTTGCCACCACAGGATAAAAGAACCCGATAACATATATGCCCTCGTCGAGAATGCGGGCGGCAAACTTTTGCGCCAGCACAGCATCATACAACATGATAGGAACAATGGGGTGTTCGCCCGGCTTAATATCAAAACCCGCTTCAGTAATTTTTGTGCGGAAATATTTTGTATTGCTTTCCAGCTTGTCGCGCAGCGCAGTGGTTTCGCTCAGCATATCAAGCACCGCAATGCTGGCGCCGGTAATGCTTGGCGCAAGCGCATTACTAAACAAGTAAGGGCGCGAGCGCTGGCGCAGCAGTTCAATAATTTCTTTTTTGCCCGAAGTAAATCCGCCCGAAGCGCCGCCGAGTGCCTTGCCGTAAGTGCCGGTGATAATATCAATGCGCCCCATCACTCCGCGGTGTTCGTGTGTGCCGCGCCCGGTTTTTCCCATGAAGCCGCTTGCGTGACATTCATCAATCATCACCATCGCATTGTACTTATCAGCGAGGTCGCAAATTTTATCGAGCTGCGCAATGGTGCCATCCATACTGAAAACTCCGTCGGTAATAATTATTCTACTGCGGGCTGTTACACTTGCTTTCAGTTGCACTTCAAGATCGTTCATGTCGTTGTGCTTATAGCGCAGACGCTGACTCTTGCACAAGCGCACACCATCTATAATGCTCGCGTGATTCAGTTCATCGCTTATCAATGCATCTTCTTCATTGAACAATGGTTCGAACACACCGCCGTTCGCATCAAAAGCAGCGGCATATAAAATCGTATCTTCGGTTGCGAGAAACTGCGAAGTTTTTTCTTCGAGTTGCTTGTGCAAATCCTGCGTGCCGCAGATGAAGCGCACACTGCTCATTCCGTATCCGTGGGTGTCAATCGCTTTCTTGGCGGCATCAATCACACGCGGGTGACTGCTCAGCCCGAGATAATTATTTGCGCAAAAGTTCAAGACGGTTTTTCTATTCACGGTTATTTCCGGTCCC
>DMRR01000236.1:0-2801 GCA_003455275.1 Bacteroidota bacterium
ACACTCCGAACTATGGATTGCCTGATACAAATTTTCTTGGTGATATAGAATGGAACTCCCTCTGGAAATATACTTATGTGTCCGGTGATGGAAATGATACCGGAGGTGTTTGGGAAAATCGTTCGAGATACATGCCAACTAACGGCGGACCATTTGATAAATTCAACTGTCAGGGTTCTTATGATTTGGTGGTGAAAGTGAAACCCGATGATTCGAACACTGTCTTCATTGGAGGAACAAATATTTTCCGAAGCACCACTGCATTTGCTGATTCACTTCACACAAGATTCATTGGAGGATATAAGGAAGGAACAACTCTTCCAATAGTGAAGGGCTATCCAAATCATCATCCCGATCAGCATGTGTTGTTCTTTCATCCCAATCATCCTGATGTCCTTTACTCAGCCAATGATGGCGGATTGTTCCGCACGAATAATAATATGGAAGACACTGTTCACTGGCAGACATTTAACCATGGTTATCTCACTTCTATGTTTTACACCTGCGCTATTGATCCCGCAACTGCAAATGACAACATCATCATTGGCGGCGCGCAGGACAACGGAAGCTGGTGGACGAACAACACTAATCAAACTACACCGTGGGTTTCTCCGCGGGGCGGCGATGGATCTTTCTGCGCAATTGCTGATGGAAAAACTTCTTACTACTTCTCCATTCAAAATGGAAAAACCATGCGTGCGAAAGTGAACAATGCAACCGGCGCCATTGATTCTTTCTCCCGCATTGACCCGCTCGGCAAGCACGATTACATTTTTATCAATCCATTTATGCTTGACCCAACTGATAATGATAAAATGTATTTCGCCTGTGATAATAAACTCTATCGTAACAACAGCTTATCTGGAATCGGCTATCTGCAAAACTGGGATAGTATCTCTACCAACTGGATGATTTTTCCTGACACTCTTGCCTCAACCAGGTTAGTTACCGCATTTGGCTGTACTGTTAACCCAACCCCCCACATACTTTATTACGGGACTGACAGCAAGCGCATTTATAAAGTTATGAATGCCGATACCGGGAACCCAACACGGACAGATGTGACACCTCTCTTATTTCCTTCTGCTTACATCAACTGCATTGCAGTGGATCCGCACGATGGAAATAAAGTGGTGGTAGTTTTCAGTAACTATGGTGTTCACTCTATTTGGTTTACTGAAGATGGAGGAACTACCTGGAAAAAAGGAGCAGGAAACTTAGAGATGAATGCCGGCTCAACAGGCGACGGTCCTTCTGTCCGCTGGGTAAGCATTCTGCATTTGCCCGATGGAAACACTGCTTACTTCGCTGCAACAAGTGTTGGGTTATTCGCAACTGATAAACTGATTGCTGACTCTACTGTTTGGGTAAAACAATCTGAAAACACAATTGGAAATTCTGTTTGCGATATGATTGTTTCAAGGGAAAGTGATGGATTGGTTGTAGTTGCCACTCACTCGCGTGGAATTTTTTCGGCGAACATTACGAGCATCAACGACATTGTAACTGTGCGCGATTTGAAAGCGAAGTCAGTTGTGGCTTCTGTTTATCCGAATCCATCTTCATCTGTTTCAACTTTTGAAATCAATCTGCCGCAGCAGTGCAACGGAAATATTTCGGTGTATGATTTAACAGGAAGAAAACTCACAACTGTTTTCGCCGGAAATTTTTCAGAAGGAGAAAATAAATTTCAACTGAAAACTTCTGAATTTTCTGCAGGAGTTTACTTCATCGTTTTTCATTCGAAGTATTTTGAGAAAGCAACTCCGCTTTTAGTAGCGCACTGAGTTTATTCGTCCGAGTGAGTTCTAAATTCTGCTCGATTTGTAATCTCGCTGAGTTAATAATTCCGAATTGAATTTATCCCAAAGCATTTTGGGAATCTGACTACTTAATGGTGCTCGATTGCAAATCGGGCACAACAACAAGGTTATGAAATTTCACATCTTGTTTTTGTTCGCTTCTGCTTTCGCAACAATGGATTGAAACACGCTTGAATTTTTTATCTGGCTGAACGCCGGTTCGTTCATCAGTTTTTCTGAATCATAAAAACCAAGCTGCACACTTTTCTCTAATGAAGAATAAACATCAGCGCCGCCGCTTTGCGCGCTGAGCACTGCTTTGAAATACCAAACATCAGAATTCTGCGGATCAGCAAGTTGGTAGATAGCAAGAAATTCTTTTGCTAAATCATACTCGCCGCGCTGCACTGCGCCGTCAGTAAACACGAAACCCAGCATGCTCATGTAATTCAACTCGCGGGAATAAGAGCAGCGAATATTTTTTGCAGTGGCAGCATTCATTGCTTTGTTCAGCAGAGAAATTTTTTGTTTCCAGTAATCGAAACTGAAGTGGGCAAAATTCTGCCCCATCGCATGTTCCGTTTCATTTTCCTGCTGAAGAATTTTTTCGTCGTCGTAGTTTTCTTTTTTCCATGAATTAAAATCAGGCGCCGAGAAAGAAATTTTATCGCGCTGAATTTTTCCGTCATCAGCCGCGCGCATCAGCATCCACTGCATCGCTTCTTCAAAAGAATTTTTATCTGCCCAATCGTGCTTGCCATCAAACACTACTAACTGATGCTTGACTCCAGTGGAGGAAAGTTTTTTATCAAACGCAACTGCTCCTGTGAAATTGAAATCAAGGTTTCCTGCAAGAAGAAAAACAGAAATGTTTTTTCCGCTGCTCAACAATTGTTCATCGAACGGAGAAGAGTTCGCAATTACACCGGCAAAATCCGTCCGGCTGAAAGCGAAGCCCGCCGCCACTTTGGCGCCGCCTGAAAATCCGCAGGCATAAAC
>DMRR01000236.1:3201-5270 GCA_003455275.1 Bacteroidota bacterium
GCGAAAATGAAATGATACTTCTCTCCTATCTCGAGGTATTTTTTCAAAGGAAGCGACCCTCTCGCATGCGCATCAAAAAACAATATGATCGGAAAATTTTTTGTAGTGTCATAATCTGAAGGAAGAAAAATTGAATATGAAACGGAAGTGTCGGCATAACACTTTACCTCCGAAATTTTTCCGGCAGAAAAATTTTTATCAAAACTAAAAGCTGGGTTCTGCTTCTGAACAGCAGAAACAGCTACCGGCTCGGCTGCATTGTCAGTTGTTGAGTTGCAGGAAACAACTGCAAGAAAACTTAACACAATACAAAATTTTTTCATTCGAAAAAAAATATTTTCAGGAAGTAATTCTAAGCCCTCGTGATTCAACTCAAAAACTATTTTAGCCACCATGCTCAGCGAATTGCAGCAACCGAAGGCGGGTTGTTTTCTTCTATCAGAACCCTACATGCAGGATGATAATTTTCGGTCGTCTGTTGTGTTTCTGTGCGAACATTCTGAGACTGCAACCTTTGGTTTAGTATTAAATCGCCCGCTTGATCTCACCATTAATCAGGCTGTTCAGGATTTTCCCGAATTGAATGCTCCTCTTTTTCTTGGAGGCCCTGTTCAAAACGACACGCTTCATTTTCTTCACTCGCGTCCTGATTTAATAGAAGATGGAATTGAAGTAATTGATGGAGTGTTTTGGGGCGGAAATTTCGAACAACTCAAAATGCTGATTGATACCAACCAGATTGCTGAGGATGATGTAAAATTTTTTCTCGGCTACAGCGGTTGGGAAGCCGGTCAGTTAGACCGAGAGTGCGGCGAGAAAGCATGGATAGTTGTTCAGGCAGAAAAGGAATACATTTTTTCTGTTGAATCATCAAACATGTGGCGAAGTGTTTTAAAAAATATGGGAGAGAAATTCAAACTCTTTAGCAACCTGCCCGATGATCCGACAATGAATTAGAGTGAAAGTTTGAAGACCAAAGATTCTGTTCTGAATATTTTCATCCATCATCCTTCACCCATCACCCCTCCTCAAAAAATATCAAAGACATGAACTCAATGTTGCGTGAAAATTCTTTATCAGAAAAAGTGATTGTTGTCACCGGCGGTGGCACCGGCTTAGGAAGAAGCATGAGTGAAATGTTTTCGCTACTCGGAGCATCGGTTGTTATCACAAGCAGAAAAAAAGAGGTGCTTGAAAAAACTGCGGCTGAAATTTCTTCGCTCACAAAAAATAAAGTTCTCCCTGTTGTGTGCGATGTGCGCAGTTATGATGAGGTAGAAAAAATGTTGCAGCGAACAATTTCTGAATTCGGAAAAGTGACTTCGCTCCTGAATAATGCTGCCGGGAATTTTGTGATGCCCACTGAGCGGCTCTCTGCTAAAGCATTTGACACCGTGGTCGATATTGTTTTGAAGGGAACTTACAATTGCTCGCTTGCATTCGGAAAACATTGGATTGAAAATAAGCAAGCTGCTAACATGCTGAACATTATAACCACTTATGCCTTCACCGGCTCTGGTTTTGTTGCGCCGAGTGCTGCAGCAAAAGGCGGAGTGCTCGCTCTCACACGCTCACTCGCTGCTGAGTGGGCGAAGTATAATATTCGAACCAATGCAATTGCTCCCGGGCCGTTTCCAACCGAAGGTGCCTGGTCAAGATTATTTCCTGAGCCACTGCAAAAAATTATTGATCCATTGCAGCGTATTCCATTCAAGCGTGTGGGCACTCACGAGGAGCTTGCAAATCTTGCATCATACCTTCTTTCAGATTTTTCTTCATACATCAATGGTGAAGTTGTGGTGATTGATGGTGGTGAATGGCTTTATAATGCAGGACAATTTAATTCCTTCGAAAAAATTCCGAACGAAGCTTGGGACATTTGGGAACAAATGAGAAAAAAATAATTTTTCCTTCTTCACATATTTGCCTGACTACTTTTTCAATTATGATAAAAAATATTGCACATTTTTTCATTGTAGTAATTGCTGTCTGGAGTATAAGTTCATGCACGCCTACAAAAGAATTGGATACTGTTCCTGAAAAGCCTGGCAAGTATCCGGTTTGGACTG
>DMRR01000230.1 GCA_003455275.1 Bacteroidota bacterium
ATTGAACTAAAAAACGCAGTGATATATCAGGACAAAGCACTTGTGCTGAATGAAGTGAACCTGAAGATCAGCAAGGGCGAATTTGTTTACCTGGTTGGAAAAACAGGAAGTGGTAAGAGTTCATTATTAAAAATCCTATATGGTGACCTGGAGATTGCCGGAGGAAGCGCAAGTGTGTGTGGATTTGATTTACAAAATCTTTCACGAAATGAGATTCCTTTTCTTCGAAGGAAAATTGGAATTGTGTTCCAGGATTTTCAACTGCTGACTGACAGAAGTGTCAGTGAAAATTTGCTGTTCGTTTTGCGGGCAACCGGCTGGAACGATAAAAATAAAATGAAGGAGCGTGTAAGCGAAGTATTAAATATGGTTGGCCTGAGCACAAAAGATTTCAAGATGCCACATGAACTATCGGGCGGTGAACAACAGCGGATAGTTATTGCCCGCGCACTTCTGAATCATCCGGAATTAATTCTTGCCGACGAAGCCACCGGAAATCTTGATCCTGCAACTTCTGATGAGATCATAAAATTACTGATGAGCATTTCGCAGCAATCTGGAACGGCAGTGTTGTTTGCTTCACATGACTTTCTTGCAATCAAAAAATTTCCTGCCAGGGTGATTACCACCGAAAATGGTCGGATTATTGAGTCGGCTCATTCAGCAGTTGAATCAGTTTAAGAGCATTATTCTTATTTGAATAATTTTCTTCGAGTATAATTTTTCTCCTTTCCAACTCATCATTTGAGAAATCCTGTTGCATAAGTTCGTTAACTGAATTAATCATTTCATCAGCCTTTTCATTCACGACACATAATTCAATCAACCCGCTGCTTTCAGCCATCTTAGGATTTACGACAACAAATCTTCCCTTAAACAATGCGTTGAGCAATTTCAGTTTTACACCTGTTTGCTGAAAGGTTGGAAGCAGGTTGACATGAGCTTCGGCCAGCAATTCATTCATTCTTTGTTCGCTTGGGCTTTCGACCAGTTCAATATTTGAAAATGGTTTGATTGCCTTCTTCAGCGTAGCAGATGGATTTGCACCGGCAATCACACACATATAATCAAGTTTAGAAAAAACTTTTTGTGCTAACCACACAGCAGATTGAATATTTTCATTGATGCTTAGATTGCCATGATAAAGAATAAAATTTCCTCTTCCGGTTTTGCTCATGCATTTATTGTTAGGATGAAATGCCGGCAGATATGAAACATTTTCATACTTGGAATCAAGTTGTTTGAAATCTTCAAATGAAATCGGAAGAATATGATTGGCCTTGTGCAAAATTTTTTCGTAGATGCGCAACTTCACCGATTCAGTATAGAAATAAAATTTGCGAAGCATACTTTGCTCTGAGCTGCCAAGTGCGCGGTAGTAATCTGCTTCTACATTATGCATACGAACCAGTTTATTTCTCTTCGCAAGCGAAGGTGCATCGAGGAAATAACAGGTATGCAATCCTTCGAAAAGAATAGGCGCCTTGACATCTTCCAGGTTTTTCAAAAGTCCGGAATCCCTTCTTGATTTTACAATAAATGGTTTTAGACTTGAGAGATCACGCAGGCGGGTTTCACGATGATAATAATTTACCGTCTTGCACAGAGCATTCAATTCATTTGCAGGCTTGCGGCCGTATTCATAACAGTGCAGGTGAATCTGTACTCCTGCTTCTTTAAGCGCCTTGATTTTATAAAATACATCAATCACACCTCCATAGTCAGGTGGATAAGGAACATTAAAGGAGATAATGTGAAGTTGCTGTGGCAAAGAATAATAATCTGATGAAAATTAGAAAGAAGATTTTGGTTTCATGTTAAATTTTCTAAACGGATATCACGCGCAAGATTCGAAAATTTTTATGAGTTTATTTTTTTCTTTTCCCCAATTCCATTCTTCTCTTGCTCTTAAACAATTCTGATGAAGCTTTTGATAAAATCCGGAATCATTCAGCAGATGATTGATGGCTGTTGAAATTGTTTCAGGTTTAAGATCATCAATTAACACACTCACTTCAAATTCATGATTCATTTTTTCGTATTCCGGAAATCGCATGTTGATGTTCGGGATTCCTGCAGATGTGTAATCGAAAAACTTATTGGCGAGTGAGTGATAATAGTTTTTACTTCTTGCTTCAAGGATATTTATTCCAATGGTGCTTTGATTGGTCAGTGCTTTCAATTCCGATGGTTCAATAAAACCTTTGAACTCAATTTTATTTTCAAGCAGTGAATCCTTTACTTGTTTTCTCAATTGCTCTGATAAATCTCCTTCGCCTGCAAGAATCAATTTACCTTGGACATTCTTCATTGCTTCAATTAAATATTCTAATCCTCTTCCTTCATTTAGCGCTCCCTGATATATAATCTGATTCTTATTTTTTGCGGTGACGCTTATTTCTTTTTCAGATACAGGAAAATTCCTGATTACTGAAAATTCTTTCTGATAATTTACTTCGAAATATTTCTTCAATCCATCTGAAACGCAAATGCCCTTTTTAATTCTTGTCACTGCATACTTCTCAACTTTTTTCCAGAATTTCTGAATTGATTTTCTTCTTTCTACCTCTGGTGTTTCAGCAAACAATTCGTGAGCATCATATATGCACGGTTTGCTTTTCAATTTTGATATAATCAAACATGGAACAATTGTATCGAGGTCAACTCCGCAAACAATATTGAACCGATGAAAAAGAAGAAAGAAAAACAACCGAAGGTTGTACTCGAGATAAAAGATCTTCCCTTTCTCAAAAAATAAATTCAATCTTCTCTGGCGAAAAGCTTGTTTGATAATTGGTTTAGAGTTGGATTTTTTTCTTCCTACCAACAGAACATCATACCCAGCTTCCTGCATAGTAGTGCAGATGCGGATCATCCTCTGATCGTAATTCAAATCATTAGTAACTGTGAAAATTATTTTCTTCACCTCCACTTATACTGGTGACTTTCGTTTTCAATAATCATATTCTGGTCAATAAGCCATCGAAGCGTGTGAAGAAGTTTATCCTCGTTCACTCCGCGAAAATGTGAAAGAATTTCATTAGAATTTAATATCGATTCAGATAATAGTGATTTGAAATTCGAAACAATATTTTCAAACTCAACATCGCTTACTTCGAGTTTATTTCTTCTGAGGCACACATCACAAATTCCACATCGATTAGTGTTATGCTCTCCAAAATAATGCAGAAGCATTTCGCTGCGGCAATGTGTATGGTCAGTCATGTATTGAAGCATTGCATCCAACCGATGACGAAATTTTTCCCTCCTTCTTGTTTGAAGCCCCATGTCAAATTCCAAGGCGGCGGGTTTTAGTCTTGGTGTTAGAAAAAATAATTGTGGATTTTCGTTACGCTCTTCGTATTGCAGGAGGTTGGATGATTGAAGAAAACGCAGGTGATTAATAACTTCGATATATGTTGTTCCCAATGCATTCGCCAAATCTTCTTCTCGAATCGGAACAAAGTAATCGAACACCCCGCCATAAGTCCGAAGAATTGCTTTGAGCAATTGTTCATGTTCAGGGTGAATGACCTCGAACCGATAAAGTTGTTCCTTGCCAACCACTATCATTATGCGGGATGGAAGGTGCACGGATTGAGAAAATGAAATGTATCCGTTCTGTTCCAGAATGCGCAGCGATTGAAGTGTAGGAATTGCTTTAAGGTCATAAGTTTTGATAAAAGCATTCAAGTCGAAATTGAAACTTTCTTTTTCGCCCGCACCTTCAGCAATGCGGCAAAATGTTCCTGCTTTCTCATATACATTTTTTACAAAATTCAAGTCAGGAAACTGTTCACCTTCGCGAGCTTTCAACTCCGTGATTTCGGCATTTGAAAACATAAGGACCGCAAAAGATTTTTTCTCGTCGCGGCCAGCCCTTCCTGCTTCCTGAAAGTAACTTTCAATATTGTCAGGCGAATCCCAATGAACCACAAGCCTTACATCGGGCTTATCGATTCCCATACCAAATGCATTGGTACATACAATAACACGAACACGATTATGAATCCAATCCTCTTGCCGTTTAGATCGGTCAATTGCGGAAAGTCCCGCGTGATATTCAGTTGCACTTACTTTATTCTGAAGTAGAAACTGCACCAGTTCCTTTGTCTTTCTTCTATTTCGAACATATACAATTGCAGTTCCACCAACTTTGTCAAGCATTTTTACCAATCTGCCAAACTTATCTTCTTCAAATAAAACAGAGTAGCTTAGGTTTTTTCTTTCAAAACTTTTGCGAATAAGATTCGCAGATTTAAAACTCAGCTTTTCCATAATGTCAACACAAACATCTTCGGTAGCGGAGGCAGTCAAAGCCAGCACAGGAATGTCAGGCATCACTGCTCTAACCTCTGCAATTTGTAAGTATGGCGGACGGAAATCATAGCCCCATTGAGAGATACAATGAGCTTCATCTACTGCAAGAAGGTTAATTTTCATTTGGGGCAAACGCGCACGAAAAATTTCTGTTGTTAATCTTTCAGGTGAGAGGTAGAGAAATTTAAATTCACCTTTCATACATTTTTCTAAAGTCAAATCAACTTCCCTGGAACTCATGCCTGAATGAACACTTGCTGCAGGAATTTTTCTTTTCACAAGATTGTGCACCTGGTCCTTCATCAAAGCAATGAGAGGAGAAATTACGAGACACATTCCATCCTGAAAAAGAGCCGGTAACTGAAAGCAAATGGATTTTCCGCCTCCTGTTGGAAGCAATGCGAGCGTATCTTTTTTTGCAAGAACACTTTCAATAATATCGAGCTGAACCGGACGAAACGCTTCAAAACCCCAGTACTTTTTCAGCAGGGTCAGAAGGTCTTCCGAATGAATAGTTGATGTGTTCACCGCGGTTAAATGTAAATGTCACTGAAGAATTTCCACAGCTTACTGCGGAGAATCATCAATAAGAATCATACTCTTGCCCCCTACTTTGCGGCAATTACAATAATTTTTATGGCAGAAAAAGTTTTTAAATACGACGAAAGCAGCATCAAATCTCTCGATTGGAAGGAGCACATCCGCCTTCGCCCGGGAATGTATATTGGTAAACTCGGCGATGGAAGCGCAATGGATGATGGCATTTATGTTTTGCTTAAAGAAACAATTGATAACTGTATTGATGAACACACGATGGGTTACGGAAAAAATATTGATATAGAAGTAACCGATCATTCTGCCCGGGTTCGGGATTACGGCCGCGGAATTCCGCTTGGAAAATTGGTGGAGTGTGTAAGTAAAATCAATACCGGTGGTAAGTATGATACGAGTGCATTTCAGAAAAGTGTAGGGTTGAATGGTGTGGGTACAAAAGCCGTAAACGCTTTGAGTACGCATTTCAAAGTGCAGGCGTGGCGCGATGGAAAAACTAAAGTCGCCGATTTTTTAAACGGAGAATTGAAAGAGCAGACTAAAGAAATTAAATCGCCGGAACCAAACGGAACTTATGTAGAATTTACTCCGGATGAAAAAGTTTTTCGCAATTTCCGTTTCATTCCTGAGTTTGTAGAAAATCAAATATGGAATTACTGTTATCTGAATGCTGGGCTCAATATCAATTTCAACGGTAAAAAATTTCTTTCGAAAGATGGATTACTTGATCTCCTAAAAAGGAAAAGTAACCCGGAAGAAATCAGGTATCCGATTATTCATTTGAAGGGAGAAGATATTGAAGTTGCTTTTACTCACGACAATCAGTATGGCGAAGAATATTATTCATTCGTGAATGGCCAGCACACCACTCAGGGCGGCACCCATCTCAATGCTTTCAAGGAAGCAATGGTGAAAACGCTTCGTGATTTTTACAAAAAAGATTTTGACATCAATGACATTCGTGCAAGCATCATTGCAGCAGTCAGTGTTCGTGTTCAGGAACCCGTTTTCGAATCACAAACCAAAACAAAACTTGGTTCTCAGTTTGTAAGCGAAGGCGGAGCTTCGATGAGAAGTTTCGTCGGAGATTTTCTAACTAAAGAACTTGACAATTTTCTTCATAAGAACCCATCGGTTGCTGATGCTTTACTGCAGCGAATTACACAAAGCGAACGGGAAAGGAAAGAACTTTCAGGGATCAGAAAACTTGCGAACGAACGCGCCAAAAAAGCAAACCTTCACAATAAAAAACTTCGCGACTGCCGTATTCATTTAGATGAAGATAAAAAGGACGAAAATGTTTTGAATACTACCCTTTTCATCACCGAAGGCGACTCAGCCAGTGGAAGCATAACCAAATCACGCGATGTAGAAACTCAGGCAGTCTTTAGTTTGAGAGGAAAACCGCTTAACTGTTTTGGTTTAACCAAGAAAATAGTTTATGAGAATGAAGAATTCAATCTGCTTCAACATGCATTAAATATTGAAGAAGGACTGGAAAACCTCCGGTATAACAAAGTTGTGATCGCAACTGATGCCGATGTAGATGGAATGCATATCCGTTTGTTGTTGTTGACTTTCTTCCTCCAATTTTTTCCAGAGCTGGTAAAGAACGGGCATGTTTATATTCTTGAGACACCACTTTTCAGGGTGCGGGATAAGAAAGAAACTTTTTATTGCTATAACGAAAACGAAAAACAAGGAGCAATAAATAAACTTGGCGGCAAACCTGAAATAACGCGTTTCAAAGGCCTGGGCGAGATTTCTCCTGAAGAGTTTGCAAATTTCATTGGCGATGACATTCGTTTGAATCCAATCATTCTGAAACCGGATATGACCATTCAAAGTTTACTTGAATATTACATGGGAAAGAACACTCCCGTACGACAGGATTTTATCATCAAGAATTTAAGGATGGAAAAAGATCTGGTTGAAGAAAAGGAATTGGTTATGGCTTAGAAAAATTATTTTGAATAAATCTTATTCTTAATAATTCCTTTCTTATGTAAGAAGTGCTGGAACGAAACACGCATCACTCCTCTTCCATATTTTAGACTACGGGAAAAATTAATTGAACTCGCCTCTTCAAAATATTTAGTTGGGCATGTGACTTCGGCAATTTCAAATCCTGCCATAAAAATTTGTGAGAGCATTTCATTGTCGAACACGAAATCATCGTTGTTCGCATTGTAATTAATTGAGGTTAAAACTTCTTTTGAAAATGAGCGATATCCGGTATGGTACTCCGAAAGTTTTTGCCCGATCAAAAGATTTTGTGAGAATGTGAGAAAGCGATTGAAGATGTATTTGTATATCGGCATCCCGCCTTTGAGAGCGCCCTTACCAAGTATGCGTGAACCCAGCACTACAGGATATAAATCATTCGCGATGATGCTCGCCATCGCAGGAATTAGCAGTGGTGTGTATTGGTAATCGGGATGCAGCATGATCACAATGTCAGCACCAATTTCAAGCGCCTTGTTGTAACAACTCTTTTGATTGCCGCCGTAGCCCTTGTTCTTCTCGTGAACAATAATGTGTTTGATTCCAAGCTGGCGACCGAGTTCAGCAGTGTTGTCCTTACTCGCATCGTCTACGAGCACAACATCATCCACAATCGAGAAATCAATTTCGCGATAAGTTTTCTCAAGTGTCTGCGCAGCATTGTAAGCCGGAAGCACCACAACAACTTTTTTATCTTTTATCATATCATTTTTTTCATCACCCTTCGACAGGCTCAGGGTGACACAGCGATGTTATGCTGAACTTGTCGAAGCATTATCAAATAATCAAATCATCAAATTACCAAATCATCAAATTACTTTCGTCCCTTCAAACATGCACATCCTTCAGCTTTGTAAAAAATTTCCTTTCCCACAGAAAGACGGTGAAGTGATTGGAATATGGATGTATTCAAAAGGATTTTATTTTCATAATCATCGTGTTTCCGTTCTTGCCATGAACACACGAAAGCATTTTTCTCCACCTGAACTTTTACCTAACGATTGGAAAAATGTTGCTGATATAAAAAGTGTGGGCGTGAATTCAGATATCAGCTATCTGAAAATGTTTTTGAATCTTTTTTCAAATCGCTGCTACAACATTGAGCGGTTTTATTCGAAAGAATATGAATCACACCTGATTGAACTTTTGCAAAATGAAAAATTCGATTTGGTGCAGCTCGAAGGAGTTTATCTCTCACAGTATGTGCCGGTAATTCGAAAACATTCGAAAGCAAAAATTGTATTGCGTACACAGAATGTTGAATTTGAAATTTGGGAACGCGAAGCGGAACAAAATTCTTTCCCTAAAAAAAATTATCTGCGCTTGATGGCTCGCCGGATGAAGCAGTTTGAACTGAACATGCTAAACCAATATGACGCACTCGTTCCCGTGAGCAGTCGCGATGCAGAAACTTTCAAATCACTTGGATGTAATATTCCAATTCAGGTTTGTGAGCATGGAGTAGCCCCACCCTCATCCCTCCCCAAAGGGGAGGGAAACAGCCGCGACCATTCTCTTCCCCTTGGGGGAAGAGATAGAGATGGGGCTTCAGTCTTCCACCTCGGCAGTATGGACTGGCGACCAAATCTCCAGGGGCTTGAATGGTTTTTAGAAAACTGCTGGAAAAAAATTCACGATGAAATTCCAAATGCAAAACTTTTTCTTGCTGGAAGAAATTTTCCGGAAGATTGGAAGCAGAAAAAAATTGATGGTGTTGAAATGATTGGTGAAGTGGAGGATGCTTCATCATTCATGAATTCAAAACAAATAATGATTGTTCCGCTTCATGCAGGCAGCGGAATAAGAGTGAAACTGATGGAAGGAATGGCAATGGGAAAAGCTATTGTTTCTACTTCAATCGGAGCGGAAGGTTTGCCTGTGATTGATGGAAAAAATATTTTCATTGCCAATGAAGCATCAGATTTTGCAAAAAGAGTGATTCAGCTTTTGAAAAACCCGGCTATGAGAAATGAAATGGAAAATGAAGCGAGAAAATTAGCCGAAGAAAAATTTGATTACAGAGTTTTAGTTGGTGAGTTGCTTGAGTTCTACAAAAACATTCTTTCCGCATGAACTCATCTTGCTTCTTTCAAATTCTGTTTTGGATTCCTGTGGGGTTGCTTTTCTATTCTTATGTTTTGTATCCGCTGTTCTTGGAAATAATTTCTTCAATGAAGTCAACCCAACCACGAACCACCAACCACGAACCACCAACCGTCAGCATCCTTCTCTCTGTTTACAATGAAGAAAAAGTCATTGAAGAAAAAATTAAAAACATTTTCGAGTGTGATTATCCAAAACACAAACTCGAAATAATTATCGGTAACGATTGTTCAAACGACAGAACATTTGAGATACTTAATCAATTGACAATGGACAATGGACAATTGACAATTTGCAATTTTGAAATTCGTCGTGGTAAGCCGTCTGTGTTAAATGATTTAGTCAAGAAATCTTCAGGGGAAATCATACTTCTCACTGATGCGAATATTCTTTTTGAGAAAGATGCAATTCAAAAATTAGTTGCTCCGTTCAGTTATTCAAAAGTTGGATTGGTGGGAGGAAACATTCTGAACAAAGCAAGCGGCGAAGGAATTTCCAATCAAGAAAAAACCTACATCACACGCGAGAACAGAATAAAATTTCTTGAAGGAAAAAATTTCGGAAGCATGATTGGTCCATTCGGCGGCTTCTATGCACTCCGAAAAAATTTGTATCGCGATGTTCCGGAAAATTTTCTGGTAGATGATTTTTTCATTTGTATGAATGTGCTGAAACAAAATTTCAAATCCATAGCTGAACCAGGTGCAATTGCTTATGAAGAAGTTTCAGAAGATTGGAAACAAGAATTCAAACGGAAGGCAAGAATCGGCGCAGGGAATTTTCAAAACCTAATTCATTTCGAAAGTTTGTTGTTGCGATTCAATGCAACATCATTTTGTTTTTTCTCTCACAAAGTTTTGCGCTGGCT
>DMRR01000067.1 GCA_003455275.1 Bacteroidota bacterium
ATTGAGAAGAAAAAAAATCTCAATGCATTTCTCGAAGTGTTTGCAGATGAAGCGCGTGAACAAGCAATTCTCATTGACAAAAAAATATCAGAGGGAAAAGCAGGTCGCCTTGCGGGAATGGTGATTGCGATTAAAGATGTGCTTTGCTACAAGGGACATAAAGTTTCTTCATCTTCAAAAATTTTAAGCGGCTTCACTTCACTTTATTCTGCCACTGCAGTTCAAAGATTAATAAACGAAGATGCTATTATCATTGGCAGAACCAACTGTGATGAATTTGCAATGGGTTCATCAAACGAAAATTCTGCTTACGGAAATGTGAAGAATGGATTGGATGAAACCAAAGTGCCCGGCGGTTCTAGCGGTGGAAGTGCCGTCGCCGTTCAAATGGATATGTGCCTTGCTTCGCTTGGAACCGATACAGGTGGAAGCATTCGCCAGCCCGCTTCATTTTGCGGAGTTATAGGAATGAAACCAACTTATGGCCGCATCTCGCGCTATGGCTTGATTGCTTATGCTTCGTCGTTCGATCAGATTGGACCGTTCACCCACAGCATTGAAGATGCAGCACTGATGCTTGAAGTGATGTCAGGAGCTGATGATTATGACAGTACCACCTCTTCCACCACGGTTGAAAAATATTCAGAGAAGCTTGCATTCAATCGAAAAGCAAAAATTGCAGTTTTCAGTTCGTGTGTGAACCATGAAGGAATTGATACCGAAGTGAGAAAAAAAATTCTTGATTATATAGAAGAGCTGAAATCAAAAGGACACACAATTGAGATGATTGATTTTCCATATCTCGATTATTTGGTTCCGGCATACTATGTTCTCACTACTGCAGAAGCATCAAGCAATCTCGCGCGCTTCGATGGAATTCGTTTCGGATATAAAAGTGAAAAAGCAACTGATCTTGACACAACATATAAACGCAATCGGACCGAAGGTTTTGGACCTGAAGTAAAACGCCGCATCATGCTCGGAACATTTGTACTGAGTGCGGGTTACTACGATGCATATTATACCAAGGGACAGAAAGTTCGTCGTCTGATTAAGGAAAAGACAGAAGAAATTCTCAGTCGTTTCGATTTTATTCTCACTCCCACAACTCCAACCACTGCCTTCAACATCGGGGAAAAAGCTGATGATCCAATTGCAATGTATCTTGCAGATATTTTTACTGTTCAAGCACCTATTGCCGGAATTCCGGCAATCACTCTTCCATTATTTACTCACAGTAATGGTTTGCCATTCGGCATGCAGATAATGGCTGGAAAATTTAAGGAAGCGGATATGCTTGCGTTCTCAAAAGAATTAACAGGAGAATAATTTTTTTATAAAACCAAAATTGGTTTCGGGAAATATCCGTCTGGATATTTGACCTGAGTAAGTGTGAGCCCTTGTGCAGGCGCACTGAAATCAGTTTTATGCGGTTCGGTGCTGTTGAGTAAATTTTTAAACCCATCAATACTGAGTTTCCCTCTGCCTCCTAGAATCATGGTTGCCACAATTCCGCGAACCATTCCCCGCAAAAACCGATTGGCGGTGATGAAAAATGTCAAAGTGTTTTTTGTCTCATCGTATTTCCACTCAGCCCTTTTGATATAACATAAAGTTGTTTTGACATTGGTGCGCTTTTTACAAAACGCAGCGTAATCAGTGTGATGAAGAAGCAGATTTGCATATTCATTCAGTACTTCCGGGTTCAATTTTTTATATGGATAAAAACAGCTGAATTGAGTGAGGAAAGGATTTTTTTCATAACAAAAAATATATTCATAACTGCGTTCAATTGCATCAAAACGGGCATGAGCATTTGATTTCATTTCAAATATTTTTTTCACTGAAATGTCTTTCGGCAGCAGGAAATTTATTTTTCTCATAAACAATTTGTCCAAATCGCTTTCGCAGTCAAAATGCGCGAATGTTTGTGAAGCATGAACTCCGGTATCAGTTCTGCTGCTGCCCAGGGTCTCAATTTTTTCTTGTTGAACAATTGATAACTTTTCATTCAGCACTTGCTGAACACCAAGCCCATTGGGTTGCGTTTGCCATCCATTGTAGTTGGTTCCATCGTAGGCGATTTCAAGAAAGTAGCGCGACATGCAGGCGGCTAAAATAAATCTGTCCTGAAACATGGGTCTGCGCCCGAGTCCTTAATTTCGCTCCATGCGAAAACTTTGCGTGCTGTTCTGTATTCTATCTCTGAATTCTTATGCTCAGAAACGAACCAATATCAGGGACACAATTGTAAATGCCCGTGTGATTGGAATTGATTTTAATTACCAGGTACCTGGTGCTGATCTGGCGAAAAGATTTGGAAATAGTATGATGGTCGGCGGTAGTTTTTTGTTCAAGCTCAATCACAATTTTCTGGCAGGTGTTTCCGGCAATTTTATTTTCAGCGGTAATGTGCGCGAAGACACCATACTTGATGCACTGAAAACTTCAACCGGAAATTTTATTAGTTCAGGCGGAACATTTTCTTCAGTGATTTTAGGCGAGAGCGGTTATACTTTTCAGGGAAAATTTGGGAAAATATTTCCTGCATTTCATATTAATCCAAACACAGGTATAATGTTAATGGCGGGTGCAGGATTTATTCAGCATAAAATTAAAATCCGGCAGGTGAGCAATGATCTTCCGCAGTTTTCAACTGAATATGCAAAAGGATATGACCGGCTTACGAATGGTTTTTGTTCCAGCCAGTTTTTAGGTTTTGCTCATTTCGACCCAAAGAAACTTTTAAATTTTTATACAGGGTTTGAAGTAATTGAAGGGTTCACTCAAAACCGCCGCAGTTGGAATTTTGACTCTCACGCTGCAGAAACTGCCCGGCGACTGGATATATTATTAGGTCTAAAAATCTGCTGGTTTCTCCCTTTGTATGGAAGAACTTATCAGGAATTTTATACTCATTAAAATTTTTTCAGGATTCCGGAAATGAATTCTTTGTCTGTTTTCATTTATGATTTTTCTATACGGATTTATTCTTTGGGGATTTTTGTTGCAGCATTCTTCAACTCAAAAGCTAAAATGTTTTGGAAGGGAAGAATGCATTTGCTCAGCGAAATAGCCCGAACACTTCGCTACAATGAAAAAATAATCTGGATGCACTGTGCTTCCGTTGGAGAATTTGAGCAAGGAAAACCGGTACTTGAAAAAATAAAATCCGAATTTCCGCAGTATAAAATTGTATTGACATTCTATTCACCGAGCGGTTTCAACCTTCGAAAAAAAATTTCACTGGCTGATTATATTTTTTACTTACCCCTTGATACAAAAAAAAATGCTGAGGAATTTATAAGGCTTGTAAATCCTGACCTTGCAATTTTTGTGAAGTATGAATTTTGGTACCATCATTTAAATGAGTTGCATAAAAAAAATATTCCTTCCATTTTGATATCAGGAATTTTCAGAGATGACCAGATTTTTTTTAATTGGTTTGGAAAACCTTTACAAAAGATCCTTCATTTCTATCAAATGATTTTTGTGCAGGACGAAAACTCATTTCAACTTTTAAAAGAAAATGGAATTGTAAATTCTGCTCTTTCATCCGATACCCGGTTTGACCGCGTGCTTCAAATAAAAACTGAAGCAAAAAATTTTGATGAAGTAGAGAAATTCTGCAACGAGAACCAGGTTGTTGTTTGCGGAAGCACATGGAAAGAAGATCAAAATATAATTCTGGATTATATTCATTCGAATCCTGGTTCTAAACTAAAATGGATAATAGCCCCGCATGAAATATTTGAAGAGACGCTTCAAGAACTGCAAATGCAGTTAGGCGAAAAATCGGTTCGATTTTCACAACTCAATCACGCTGATTCAGAAATGCAATATCTTATTATTGATAATATCGGGATGTTAAGCGGATTGTATCGCTATGCTAAAGTCGCCTATGTAGGCGGGGGATTTGGCAAAGGCATTCATAATATTCTTGAGGCAGCTGTTTATGGTGCTCCTGTTTTATTTGGACCTAACTATAAAAAATTTAAAGAGGCAACAGATTTATCAGAAAAAAAATTTTGTTTCAGTATCTCCGGCAAATCAGAATTTTCCAATCAACTGAATGAACTGATTGCAAATCAAAAGTTGTATTCATCTTGTTCAGAAGGTTGTAAAAATTATGTTCAATCGAGGGCCGGAGCAACAACTCAGATTGTAGAATATCTAAAAAAGCATATTCATTAATAGAACGGATAATATTTTTCCAAAGAATTCTTCTTAAGCTTATTCAGCAGTTTTTAGTTCCGGTTTCAATTGAGCTTCATCAGCATTTTCTTTTTGAATGGTCTCTTTAATAAAAAGTCGTAGAGATAAAAATCCTGCTACCAAAAACAACAAAACAACTGCGCCGCTAATTGGTGCAAGAATTATTGGTGGAAGAATTGCTTCAGTAGAAAACTGCGGATCATCAATTACATCCAGGATCGGCGCCTGTGTCATGAGGGTGACTTTTGCCAATTCATAATTATTAACGGCTGAGGAGTATTGAATGTTAAGCAACGACTGATCCCGAATGGCGGCATTCAAATCAATTAGTCCACTCTGTTTTATTACGCTGCCTGAATTGTCTTTTAACCTGGCAACTTTTGCATCTAACTGGTGAATGGCATTACCCAATGAATCCACCCTTCGTTCCGCTGTGGCTAAATTGGAATTGTTTAGTGAAAACATTTCGCGCTGATAGTAGGTAGAAATATTGGTGATGAGCCGCTTCATCATTGTTCGTGAGAAATCATAATTAGAAGATGTGAAAGTTGCAGTGTTAAACGGATCGCTTGTTTCATAAACCACATCAAGATAATCTTTCATGATGTTATCATAGATATAATTGAGCACAGAGTCTTCAAGGCGGCTTACGCCGGAAATTTCTGAATGAACAAATTTGAAATTCTTCAACCGGTTATTGTCTTTCCAGGAATCAGAAAGTTGGTTTATATGTATGAAATGATTAGCAAGGATGTCATTTTTATGATTAACTAAATCACTCTGCAATAATGTTTCTTTTACAATTCTGCGCGATTGAAGTAAGGTGGCAAAAAAATTATTGTCGTAAGAAGTCGGGCTTCCTCCTTTTGAAGTTATACCCAGCGATGAGGCTAGTGAAATTGCTGAACTTACAAGTGAAGATGAAGCAGACTGACCCTGCACCGTAAATGTGCAATGTGATTCATATTTTTTTCCGACATACAGGCAGTAAAGCCAACCCAGCACAGCGCCCACGATCATTGCCAATAACAGCATCCACCATTTCCTTAACAGAAATCTGAAGACATTATTTAATCGCTGACCTATTTTACTAAAACTGATTTCAGCTTCCTTTGATTGAGGCATGGCCCGGGTCTCACTCATACATTATTGAATTCTTGTTAAGAGTACATACAATGTTGCGATGCCAGTTAAGCTAACTGTGAAAGTGGTTATTGCTTTATTCCAGTCAACGGGTTCGTGTTCTTTGTTGTTTCTCATTTCTCTTGGCGGAACTCCGGTTACAACAATCGTGGATCCGTTTTTCACTTTTGGATAACAATTAAAAACAATAAACTTATGACAGCCTTTTACATTCATTCCCGGGTTAATTACATAGGTGCGTGAGCGCTTGGCTAGCTTGTCAAAACCAAGTCCATATTTTTTAATATAAAACTTTGCTCCTCTGCACTTAGAATACGGAACATTAATTTGTTTGAGTGAATCAATATTCGGATAACGAATCAATCCGGTAATTGCAACCGAATTATTCATTCTCGGAACTACAATTTCATCTCCTGCTTTTAAAATGTAGTCATATTTCCCGCCGGGTTTTTTCATCGCTCTGTCTAAATGAGAAAGAGAAATTCCTTCACCGTTTTGCTTTCTTAGAATGTATGCATCCTGAATGTAGGCTGAATTGGTTAAACCCCCTGCCCTGTTAAGTAAGGCAGTCCATGTTTCGAGCTTATTCAGCATAACATAATTTCCGGGATATAACACATCACCTATTACAGTAACAACATTTTGGCGGTCATAATCTGAGGATGTCCGTACTGTGATTACATCATTTGGCTGAAGAATAAATCCTGCAGATGCATCGTCTATATTCAAATCTTTCTGTATTGAAATTGATTTTACAATTACAGGAATTGCATTGATGGTTTCTCCGCTTTGCACTTCCATCACTCTTGAAATTTCAATTCTATTATCAGCCGCTGTAGGTTTTAATCCACCGGAAAGATAGAGTGCATCCTTCAGGTTCATTCCCGATCCAAATGTGTACTGACCGGGGTTACGGACTTCTCCATTAATCGAAAATGTAAGGTCATCTTTAAAAATTGATTTGCTGAAAAATGTGATTATGTCGTCGCTTTTCAGAAGAAGATTATCATTCGATGATTTACTTTGAAGAATAGCTGCGGGAGAAAATGGCAAGTATTGTTTAGACAAATCATCATTCGTTCTGATAATGTATCCGCGATCAAGCAATGCATCGGGACGCAGCGGGTTTCCGTTTATTAAATCAGAAATGCGCTGACCCTGAGTGAAACTGAAAACTCCCGGAGAAGTAACGGGGCCAATAATTTTTACCTGATTAATGACCGTTTCCGGAATTGGATTAATTGTAATCACATCGCCGTTCATCAACTGGAAATCTGATTTTGTTTTCAGCAAACTGTCAAGATTTATATTGATAAGTTTGGTTTGAATTCCTTCATATCGCTGAATGGTTACTTTGTTTAAAAAAGCTTTTGGTGTCAATCCTCCGGCATAATGAAGAAGCGAGTTCAGGTTCTCGCCGTCTAAAAGTTCAAATGAATTTGATCGAAGAACTTCTCCGCTAATGTTTACTACTTTTCCTATTGGTGGAATAAATATGTAATCATTATCCTGAAGATAGAAATCTTGTTTTGAATCCGGGTCAAGAAGAAATTGATAGACATCGAGAGTTTTAACTGTTTGTCCGCCACGCTTAACATAAATTTTTCTGAGTGAACCAATATTGGTTGGTCCTGATGCTGCAATCAAAGCATTGAAAACTGTATTAATCGCAGGCATATTATAACTGCCCGGGTCAAAAACTTCTCCTACAATATTGACCACTATATTTCTGCTGTAAACAATAGTTACATCTAATTCAGAATTGGTAATATCAAACACAGATGAAAACCGGCTCTTGATCAGTTTTTTTGCATCCGCATAAGTCAGTCCTTTCAAAAATATTTTTCCGGTTTGAGTTGGAAGAATAGCTCCGGATTCATCAATCGTATAACTATTGCTGAAACTGCTGTAGCCCCAAACATTAATTGTTACCTTATCTCCTACACCAAGAATATAATTGTCAGGAGCCTGCATATCAGTTGACTTATTGAACAATTGAAGTTGTTTATCTCTAAAAATTTGTTGTCCAAAAATTGTCGGCTTTGGAAGTGAAGGCTCATCCTTATTACCCTGTGGTGAATTCAAAGGATTATTAATTGAATTTGCCGGCAGCGACTGAATTACAGTTACATTTTGAGGATTAGCTGGAACATTGGCTTGAATGGTAGATGTACCACTTGACAAACCTCCTTGCAATTGAGGTAAATATTGATTGGCAAGATTCTGAGCATCTGATGGGCTTATTCCCATCATTTGAAGTTTTGCTGCATTCTGCTGTATCAAATTTTGAATTGCAGCCTGATTAGGCAAATTTGATGAAAGCAATGAATTTTTAGTAGTGTCCTGAGCAAGTGCTTTGCTCAGAATTATAACTGCCAAAGCCGCTGAAAGGCAAAGGCATCTGAATATTTTCATGGGGTTTAAAAAAAGATTGGCAAAAGTAAAATTGTGCTTCTCAAAAACTAATTTCTTTTCAATAATATGAATGATCATACAAGCAACTTAAAACCAAGATTATCGTTAATTTGCATCTAATGAGAAGGAAGAGATTAATATCTTTTTTAAGCCTTGTTTCCTTGTTGCTGATTGTAGGTTTGTTTTTAGGGGCAAGCAAAGTAAGTAAAGTAAATACTGCTCTTAAGTACAGATACTACAATATCAGATCTCCATATGATAATAAATCATACCCTGTCCGGCT
>DMRR01000265.1:0-4787 GCA_003455275.1 Bacteroidota bacterium
AATATTGAATGGGTTTGTTTCAAGCAACATTTTTTTAATTCAACATTGATCGGCAAAGGAGTTTTTATTGATGGAACAATTACAGACACCACGAAAGTGAGTGATAAGTATGTAAAGAATATGACTGCTGATTTCACCATTCCTTACAAACATGGCGGTCAGAATAATTATGCGATGCAGATGTATTTCGGTCCGAATGATTATCGTGAATTAAAAAGTCACGGCATTGGTCTCGAAGGAATCATTCCGTTAGGTTCAGGAATTTTTTACTGGTTCGCTGCTCCAATTAATAAATGGTTCATTCTTCCGCTCTTTCACTTCCTCAACAGCTTTATTGCTAACTACGGAATCATCATTCTAATCATGACGATTCTTATTCGCGTCATCACGCTTCCATTCACTTACAAAAGCATGGTGAGTGCAGCGAAGATGAAAGTGCTTAAACCTGAGATTGATGAACTGAAAGAAAAATATAAAGACGATCAAGGAAGGTTTGGTCAAGAGCAATTAAAACTTTTCCGCCAGGCCGGGGTAAATCCTCTCGGCGGTTGCCTTCCGCTGCTATTACAACTTCCGATTTTAGTAGCGATGTATAGCTTGTTTCCAATCAGCATTGAGTTGCGTCAGCAATCTTTCCTTTGGGCAAAAGACCTTACGGCTTACGATAGCATTTGGAATTTCCCGAATGGATTTTCAATTCCGTTTTATGGAGATCATGTGAGTTTGTTCACTTTGCTTATGACAGTTTCCCAAATCGTTATGGCAGTTTATATGAGCCAGATGAATAATGCCACGGGACAAATGAAGTGGATGCAATACATTTTCCCCATCATGCTGCTTGGTATTTTCAATAATCTTTCTGCGGCACTTACTTACTATTATTTTCTTTTCAACCTACTTTCGATCATTATGCAATGGGTGGTAACAAAATATATGATTGACGAAAAAGCTATTCACGCACAAATTCAGGAGAACAAAAAGAAGGGACCGAAAAAGAGCGGCTTTATGTCGCGGCTCGAAGAAATGCAGAAGAAACAGCAGGCCGCTCAGCGTGAGCGCTCACGCAGGTAAGTTGAATGTTATTTGTTATTAGTAATTAGTTATTACTGAAATCGTATTCGCGAACAACAGATAACAATAAACTTAGTACCTGAAATTTATTTCGAGATTACAAACTTCTCCCTCTTTAGAATATTTCCTCCGGACATAATCTGATATAAGTAAACTCCGGAAGGCATTTCCTGTAAGTGCAATGAAACAGACTTATTGTAAGCTGGCAATTCAACCGAAGAAACATGCTCGCCATTCAAATCATAAATCTCCAGATAACCGCTTGCATCATTGGGAAGTGCATAATTTAAATTAAAATTTCCATCATTTGGATTTGGGAAAAGTTCAATACTTCCATTTCCTTCTTCAACATTGGGTTCATTAACTGAAGTAGGGTTTAAACTTTCGCAGGTATGCGAACTTCCTATGAAAATATTTGTGACAGACGCAATGGCATCGGTTACTGTAAAATTATTGCTGCCCTGCGCAGAGTAAGAAGCATTCATTGATTGAGTTGTAACATTGGTAACACTCATAGCCACCGGAGATTCATGACAAAATCCATTTCCATTTTCATCAATGTTGCATACATAAGCCCAGTAAGCCATTCCAACTACTGCATAATTATGCTCAGTTAAATGGCAGATTGAATAAGCATCATCGTAGCCCGCACCATTGAATTCGCTGTTTCCGGTTGACTTCTGCCAGAGCACTGCACCATTCGCATCAATACGAAATAAGAGAGCATTTACATTTTCATTTTGGTTAATGAAAACATTTCCAATCACAACAGCGCCGCCATCAGCAGTTACAGCAAGATCATTGATACTCTCAGATGAAGAAGTTCCATATCGTTTAAACCACAGCAGGTTTCCGTTCAAATCTGTTTTAAGTAAAAATGGGTTGTTGCTACCCTGTGAGCCACCAATGTAAGTTCCTCCAATCAAAAGTGAATTATCAGCTGTTTCACGAAAAGTTTTAATTACCGGTTGTTGCTGATCCAGAAATTTTTTTGCCCAGATAATTGTTCCGTTCTCATCTGCCTTTAAAACCGAAATAAAATTCCCTCCGCTCAAATACAAGCGACCGCATACATACATGCTGCCATCAGCATTCTCAATAATTTTGCTTGCAGATCCCATTGCTCCATTCAATGAATAATCTTTCATCCAAACAATATCGCCATCTGAATTTATTTTCATGTACAATTGATTGGTTGAACAGCCTCCGCCGCATAGAATCACTCCATCATTTACATCAGCAGTAATGCCATAAACAAAATCACTGCCTTGTTTATGTAAAAGTTTAGACCATTTAAGCGATCCGTCAGCATTTATTCTTGTCAGTGAAATCTGCGCAGTCCCTCCTGTTGTATCGGTACTCTGACAGGCAGCCACAATATCGCCCGATGATGCTTCACAAATTCCTGTAATTACCAGCGAATTAGACTGAGATATTCCCTTACTCCAAATAATATTTCCTGACGAATCGAATTTAACAAAGTTGGATCCATCACTTACAACAATGCAACCATCCATCGTTCTTACCGATTTCAAAAAATTCATTCCATGCCACGAACGAAATGTGATTTGATTTCCTGATGCTCTTGATTCAGGAGACTGAGAAAAATAAAAGATAAATGAAATGATACCACCAATTATTGCTGCGCAAATTCCTCCGGTGATAATAGCTCTTGCCGTTTTCTGCCTCAGAGTTTGGCGACTCTTCAGTATCATCAGCATTTGTAATCTTCTTCTCATAGTCCGTGTTTTAATTTATCAGAAAATGAGCGTTGCTTACGAGATGATTATAAAAAAGTTCGCCTCTTTAAAATTGAATTAATTGAGAAAATAAATTGGCTATTACATCTTTCACTGAAATGCCTATGATGAAATATCAAAAGGTACCAGGGAAATAGAAATAAAAAAGGTGGAAAGAATTTAGCTGTCTTTTCCATCGTCGGGGGTGATCCCGAAATGAATCGGGATGGGCTTTCAATTACGCTACTTGCAAAATTTTTTTTTGAAAATAAAAAAGGCGATGAAAAAATATTCCATCGCCTTTACCATCATGTCGGGGTGGCCAGACTCGAACTGGCGACCCCCTGCTCCCAAAACAGGTGCGCTAGCCAACTGCGCTACACCCCGATGGATTTCTTTTAAGTATCAATTTTTTAAAGAACAAAATTTCAGCGGAGAGGGAGGGATTCGAACCCTCGATACAAGTTTAAGCTCGTATAACGGTTTAGCAAACCGGCCCTTTCGGCCACTCAGGCACCTCTCCGTTTAAGGCGGGCAAATGTAAACGAAAACATCTCCCACCACACAGGTGCTTAAAAAATATCAGGTGATACTGAGTTGAATTTTCTTTTCAATTTCCTGAACTGATTCTTTAAACTCCTTATCAGTATCCATCATGTCTTTTACCGCCTGGCAACTATGAATAACAGTGCTGTGATCACGGCCGCCGAAATGCCGCCCAATAACTTTTAAAGAATTCTTTGTGTAGTTCTTTGCCAGATACATGCTGAGCTGACGCGCCTGAACAATTGCACGCTTGCGGGTTTTTTCCTTCAATTTTTCCGGAGCAACGCTGAAGAATTCGCAAACAGCTTTTTGAATGAATTCAATTGAAACTTCTCTTGAGATTGTTTTAACAAAATTCTTGATAATCTTTTTAGCCAAATCCAGGTCAACTTCTTTTTTATTGAGAGAAGATTGAGCAAGCAATGAAACCAGCGCACCTTCCAAATCGCGAATACTGCTGCTTATGTTGTAAGCAACAAACTCAACCACTTCACGCGGAAGTTCAATTCCATCGGCATACATTTTCTTTTCAAGAATAGCAATACGGGTTTCAAAATCAGGGGCCTGAATATCTGCACTTAAACCCCAGCGGAACCGGCTGAGCAATCTTTCTTCCATTCCTTCTAAATCACGCGGTGCGCGATCTGAAGTGAGAATAAGCTGGCGGCCGCTCTGATGCAAATGATTAAAGATATGAAAGAATATATCCTGTGTTCTGTCTTTGTTAGCGAAGAACTGAATATCATCAACTATTAAAATGTCAATCAATTGATAGAAATGAATAAAATCATTGACGCTGTTATGCTTCAAAGCATCAATAAATTGATTGGTGAATTTTTCAGCAGGAACAAAAAGGACTGTCTTCTGTGAGTTGTTCTGCTTAATCTGATTTCCGATTGCTTGCGCCAGATGGGTTTTTCCTAAACCAACTCCTCCATAAATCACAAGCGGATTGAAAGATGTTGCTCCGGGTTTTTGTGCAACTGCATAACCTGCGCTGCGTGCAAGGCGATTGCAATCTCCTTCAACATATGTATCGAAAGTATATGCAGCATTGAGTTGCGATTCGATATTCAGTTTACGCAATCCGGGAATGATGAATGGATTTTTTATTTGATGACCAAGCACCATTGAAGCTGGAATGTCCTGGTTCTTCACTGTGCCAGAAGTTGCTGTAGGAATATTTACTGTGTAAGGTCCGCTCTTGTGCGTAGAGTTGTCAACTACTACTTGATATTCGAGTCGTGCATCGTTGCTGAGTTCTCGTTTCAATGCTTTGCGAAGAATGGCAACATAATGTTCTTCGAGCCACTCATAAAAAAACTGACTCGGAACCTGAATAGTTAGAACGCTTCCATTGAGCTTTACAGGTTTGATAGGTTCAAACCATGTCTTGAAACTTTGAGTGGGCACTAAATCTTTTATGATGTT
>DMRR01000265.1:5163-7741 GCA_003455275.1 Bacteroidota bacterium
AATTCGCTGATGAAAGTAACGCGAGCGGTCAAATGTGCAAGAAAAAAATTTCTAAAAAAATATTTTTTCAGTTTGGATTTGTCGTGACAATTACAGTTGATGAAGTTGCCTGTTTTTCAATGAGATTTTTTTTGAAGTAAAAATCAATTTTCCCTAAAACCAATCCTGCCCAGCCTACTTGATTCACGAGAACCTGTTTTCCCTCTGAGTTTTTGTAGCTCACCGGTGCATCAAAAAAAGTGTGCGTGTGTCCGCCAATGATGAGATCAATGTTTGAAGTAGACTGCGCAAAAATTTCGTCGCTGATTTTTTTGTCCTGGTATTTATAACCAAGATGCGAAAGACAAATCACGATGTTGCATTTCTCTTCGTGCTTCAGTTGTGCGGCAATTGTGTTGGCGATTGAAATCGGTTCGAGATATTTTGTTTCGCCAAACATTTTTTCAGGTACCAATCCTTTCAGTTCAATACCTAAACCGAACACTCCGATTTTTATTTTTCCTTTCTTGAAAATTTTATATGTAATTGTTTTTCCCTGCATCGCTGTGTTAGTGAAATCATAGTTCGAGCAGATGAGAGGAAATGTTGCGTGCGGTAATGCAGCGGCAAGACCTCCCACCCCATTATCAAAATCATGATTGCCAATTGCACTTGCATCATACTGCATCTGGCTCATGAGTTTCATCTCCAATTCGCCGTGATAGTAATTGAAGTAAGGAGTGCCCTGAAAAATATCTCCGGCATCAAGCAGCAAAACATTATCGGCAGCTGCACGAAGTTTCTGAATGAGTGATGCGCGCGTAGCTACGCCGCCAAGTCCCTGGTATTTTCCTCCGTCCATCGGGAAAGGGTCTATGCGCGAGTGCCAATCGTTGGTGTGAAGAATAGTGAGTTTCTCTGAGTCATAATTTGCAAATGCATCAAGCGGAAATGAATTTGCGCCGAGCAACAATGCTCCGGTTCCCATCTGTTGTAAAAATTTTCTGCGGTTACTCATTGATTACTCTGTGTTCAATCTTAGCTGAAATTGTTTTGCCTTCCGAAGTTAAGTCACGGATGTAATCCATAATGAGATTTCGAAAAAGAATTTCACTCAGCGTTTTTTTCTGCGACAAAAGGAAAGAACAATCATCTCCGCCGTTCGCTATGTAATCGCTGCACACGAAGCGATACGACGCCAGTGTGTCAAGCTTTTGATTGTTGATGTAAATCTGTTCTGCCGCACCTTTCATGATCATGAACTGCGCATTACTGATG
Source organism: Bacteroidota bacterium (assembly GCA_003455275.1). Classification (GTDB taxonomy): domain Bacteria; phylum Bacteroidota; class Bacteroidia; order Chitinophagales; family UBA10324; genus CAXBPY01. The sequence continues at coordinate 6,421 of DMRR01000265.1, forward strand.
GGCCAGCCGCCTTTTGCTGCTGCTTTATCAAAAAGTTGCTTCACAATTTTCCCTGAACATTCCACTGTAGCAATTCCATTATCGAACGGCATCAGTTCAAACACATCCCCAACTGTAATCTCACCTGCATGAAGAGAAGGAATACGAATGCCTCCGTTGTTCATGATGCTGAAATCAATTTGCGTGTTCAACTCTTTGCGCGCCTGAATGAGCAGTGCATCAGCAACAAAATTTCCGAGTGTTCCTTCGGGTTGCGCTTTCACTAATTCAGAATCATTTTTTCCAATCACCACATTCATCACTGCGCTCAAGCTATCTCTATAGGGAGAAATGAATTTCCACATCGAAGAGTCAACCGGATAGTCGGGCTTGAGATTAAATTTTGTGGCTGAGAAATCAGAAACCTGTAGCGGCTTGCAAGCAGAAATCAGAAATGATAATGAAAATTGTATAAATAGTCGCAGCAGAAATTTCATAGTGCAATTCTATTATCCCTCTCGTTGGATGAAAATTAAATCTTAACGATTTCTATATTATTTTTTTTATAGATATGGTGTAATGGCTATCCTTTATATTCTCCAAAAACCTTTCGGAGTGTATCTGCAATTTCACCGAGCGTTGCATAATTTTCTACTGCTTCTATTACAGATGGCATTAAGTTCTCAGTTCCTTTTGCTTTTGTTTCGAGAGATGAAAGAATGGAATTCACTTTTGCATTATCTCTTCTTGCTCGAAGTGCTTTCAATTTTTCTGACTGATGAGTACGAATGGATTCGTCAATACGAAAAACATTTTCGGGCGGAGTTTCTTTCACCTGAAATTTATTTACGCCGACAATAATTTTTTCTCCGCTCTCAATTTTCTTTTGATACTCATAAGCAGAGCGCGCGATTTCATTTTGCATGTAGCCTTGTTCAATTGCAGAAACAGCTCCACCCATTGCATCAATCCTGTGAATGTAGTCCCACGCTTTTTTCTCGACTTCATCAGTAAGTGATTCGATAAAATATGAACCGCCGAGCGGATCAACTGTATCAACCACTCCGCTCTCATTAGCAATCAATTGCTGTGTGCGCAATGCAATTCCTGCTGCCTGTTCAGTTGGAAGTGAAAGCGCTTCGTCATAACCATTTGTATGCAACGATTGCGTGCCGCCAAGCACAGCCGATAGCGCCTGCAATGTTACACGCGAAATATTATTGAGCGGCTGCTGAGCAGTAAGTGTGCTTCCACCGGTTTGTGTATGAAAGCGGCACATCATTGCGCGTGTATCAGTTGCACCCATCTCCTTTGTAATGTGCGCCCACATTCGGCGTGCTGC